>MGXG01000116.1 GCA_001801285.1 Gammaproteobacteria bacterium GWE2_37_16 | reverse complement strand
AAATTATTTTTACCAGCTCGCGAAGGTGAAGTACAAGAACCAGCCTGGGGACCGTTTACGCATTAAACAACTATTACAAAGGAAATTTATACGGAAAAATATTTTATAAACATAAATAACTTTGAATTTTTCGCTCATAAGTGTTAAATTTCTAATTAGATTTATTTAACTAAAAATCAAAAACTAGGAGATATTAGGATGCGTACAAATTATTGGTCAAAGCTAGCTGTTTTAGCTTGCAGCGTAGTATTTTTATCGGCCTGTAGCTCGATGAAAAATAAACAAAATACCGATGGTCTAGGTCCTGATGGCGCACAAACGCAAGGCTTGGATAACCCTGATGATCTCCAGGGACCGAATTCAGCATATAGACTTAAAGCACCATATAATCAAGTTTATTATTTTGATTTTGATAAAGATGCAATTCAACATGACGATATTCCCTCCATCTATGTGCAAGCTGCTTATTTAGTTGCTCACCCTAATGCAAGAGTGCGCGTAGAAGGTAACACTGACGCACGCGGCAGCCGTGAATATAACGTTGCTTTAGGCTGGCGTCGTGCTAAAGCAGTCGCTTCATTATTAAAACAACAAGGCGTTATAGAAAAACAAATCGTCATGCTGAGCTACGGCAAAGAAAAACCGATTGCTTTTGGTCAAGATGAAGAATCTTATAAATTAAATCGCCGTGCTAATTTTATTTACGAAACAAAATAATTTAAAACAGCGTTGTTGCACAAATCAAAAAATTATTTTCATCCCATGAATACTGTAGCCGCAAACTTTAGTTTGCGATATAATATGTACCATATTTAACACGCAAGTTGAAACCTGCGGCTACAAAATTATTGTTACTTTGAATTATTCAATAACGCATTAAAACTAATCTAATAATTTAAAAACATGAAAATTAAAACTCTTTTAGCTATATTGTTATTTGCAACAACGCCATTAGCTATGGCAGATGCCCCAGTGGTTGACATAAACCAGAACCAAAATGATATTTCTGCTCAACAAAATAATGAATCTTTGGATAGCGCTCAAACTAAAGCTGCTGCTCCTGTGCCAATGTTGCCCGAAGCAACGAAAAATGTTGCCACCACAGAAACCGTCCCTATTCAATCGATCCAAACAGCTGCTCAAGATTCCGGTCAAACCAATCCTACTCCAATAAAAATTAAAACTGACAGCAATATGAATATGGAGTCAATGGACAATTCTTTGCAACAAATAAATACCGCCAACTTAACGACAGAACAACGTTTAAACCGCCTGGAACAACAATTAAATAATCTGGTACAAATGAATTTGCCAGCACGTTTAGAGGGTTTGCAGCAAACTATTGATAAATTAAACGGTCAATCTGAACAACATGATCACGACTTAAAATTGGTCAATGATCAATTGCGTAATTTTTACACCGACTTGGAACGTCGTATCGGACAGGCTAAAGGCACAGCGCCAACAGGTATAACTGATACCACCGTTACTCCAACTACCGGTACAGCAAACTTGCATACCGATAGCACAACACTTCCAACAGCCAGCTCTGCAACATCTGAACCAGATCAACAAAGCGTACCTAAAGAACAAAAAAGTTATGACGAAGCTTTCTCTATGCTCCAGCAAAAACAATACGTTGCAGCAAATGAGAAATTTCGCACTTACATTAAATCCTATCCTAAAGGAGCTAACATTATCAGCGCTCACTATTGGTCAGCTGAATGTTATTATTTATTGAGCCAACTCGATCAAGCTGCATTCGAATTCAAAACTTTGTTAGATAAATATCCAAGCTCCACCAAAAGCGCTGATGCTTTATTAAAATTGGGCATTATCCACGCTCATACCGGCAAAACCGAACAAGCTAAAAGTGAATTCCTAAAAGTGCAACAACATTATCCAGGCACCACCGCTGCGCAATTAGCTAAACATCAATTATCCAATTTAGCGCCGCGTTAATTTTGTTATGTTCCCACAGCATAATCCCGTAGACGCAGACTGTAGCCGCAGACTTTAGTCTGCGTAACATACAACAATTATTGCACATAATATATCGCGGGCTAAAGCCTGCGTCTACAACCTGCAGCTACGAAATCGTTATTAATACGAATTATTCAACAACACCAAAATTTATTTTATGTAAATACAATTACCATATAAATCAATATGTTATTCTTAAAATCAGTAATATCTCAAAAAGTTAGGGCATTATAATTATGTTTACGTAGCCGCAGGTCTTTAGCCTGCGTCAAATCATGTAGATGCGCGATATCTAATACGCAAGTTAAAACTTGCAGCTACGTTATGTTTGTGATTCGCCTGTGGTTTTTGAGAAGTTACTAAAATCAAAAAAATATTAAAGCCTGACTCTTTAAAGTGCAGTAAAATAAACATCAAACCTACTGCTCTGTCCGGTAAAAACTAAATTTGGTTTTATTTCACCTAACTCAGGCGCCAAACGCGCTCTTTTGACAACCACACGCTTTTTCGCATAACACAAAGCAATTTCCAATAATGCTGCTGCATCTTCATCTGCCCCAACTACTTCTCGCAAAATACGCATTTCTTTTTTAGCTAATGCAGATTTTTTTTGATGTGGATACATAGGATCAAGATAAATCACATCAGGATGATTCACCATAGACAAATTTGTTAAATAGTCTTTAGTATCACCATAAACCAAATCCAAACATAAGTCTTTGCCCAATGGATCAGACTTTAAACGCCGCAAACCATCTTCTAATAGTTTTGCTATAATAGGTGATCTTTCCAACATGACAACAGAACATCCTAAACTTGCCAATACGTAAGAATCACCACCCAAACCAGCTGTTGCATCGACTACTGTCGGTAAATAACCAGATTTAATCCCAACCGCTTTAGCAAGCATTTGTTTCCTACCGCCACCATGTTGGCGTCGATAGGCATTCTTTCCATTTAAAAAATCGATATGAATTTGCTGCATAAAAACCTCAAAATACATTATAATGAGTTTTTGTAAATAACCATATTTTCTAAATAAGGATTCACACATGTCGAAAAAAACAAACCTACCCCAACGTGGACGCGGCATATATTTACTGCCAAATCTATTCACAATCGGAGCACTTTTTGCCGGTTTTTACGCTATAGTCGCCGCTCTCAAAGGACGTTATGAAGATGCCGCAATCGCAATTTTCATTGCCATGCTCATGGACAGCTTGGATGGACGAGTAGCGCGCCTCACTCACACCGAGACACCTTTTGGGGCTGAATTAGACAGCCTCTCCGACATGGTCGCCTTTGGTGTTGCCCCTGCTCTTGTAATTTATAGTTGGGCATTAATAAATTTAGGTAAATTTGGCTGGCTGGCTGCTTTTGTTTTTACCGCCGCCGTAGCCTTACGTTTAGCTCGTTTTAATACTCAAGTCAGTAAAAGTAAACGCTATTTTCAGGGAATTCCTTGCACCCCTGCAGCTGGCGTAGTTGCTGGGATTGTTTGGGCTGGTAAAGATTTAGTTCCGCTTAATCAATTTAGCTGCATTATCATAGCGTGCATGATCGTACTTGTAGGTGCGCTAATGGTGAGCAATGTCCGTTTTCGCAGTTTTAAAGATTTTGATTTTAGGGAACATGTACCATTTGTCGTTATTCTCAGTACAGTACTAATCCTCGTTTGCATCGCCCTCAACCCACCCTTTGTCCTCTTCGCCGTTTTTACCATCTACGCCCTCTCAGGTCCAATTGCGACTATTTGGGAATTAAGAAAAAGAAAACAGTTGCGACAGGTTTTGAAAAAGAAAATTAGCCAACATGACTAATTATTAACCACAGAAAACATAGGTTTTGGTCTACGATATAACATCGATAATACACATATATGCATATAGACGTGTTATTGTGTGAACAGAAAACTCAACAAAAATATCTGCACAAACCATTACCGAAAATCCCATAGCTGCAAGCTTTAGCTTGCTTGTGCGGTAGATATTGCGCATATGCTTATTTCGGCGCAATTTCATATAAATTTACAAATGCAAACGAAGTTAAATTTTTAGATAAATCTAAAACCTGTGCTAAAGTCTAACACGCAAGCTAACGCTTGCGGCTACACAGATTACAGCTTCCGTAATCATCAAACATCGCACCAACGATACATTAATTCAAAATCCAACATTTGGATTTCTTTAAGCCAACATTTTCCCTAAACTAAACAAGATCAAACCAATTATCCAAATCAAAAGTGTTCTGTTGACCAAGGATAATGTAGCTTGATTTTCTTTAGTGCCACCCTCTTTGGTATCTTTATAATCATACCCTAAAGCAGCTATTCCTGTATTGACAACAAAAACGTCAATATCACCGGAAAAAGAAATTAGCTTTTTATAGCAATAAGCAAATCCAGACATAAAATGACCAGCTAAAGAATAACTAATTGCAACAACACGCATTGGTATCCAATCCAAAATATTCTGCATTTTAGCGGCGGTTTTTGCCAAATTTGCATAAGCTGGATCGGCAAGTAGTGCTTTTTTACGGAGATTAACCACTAAATAATAAAGTGCTATTCCGTAAATATTAAAAATGAGAAACCAAAAAAGTGGTGCAAAAATCCATTCAAAAGAGTGAATGAAAATAGCTCTGGTAACTGCTCTAGCGTTACTCTTAGACTTTTTACCGCCTAAAACATGTCCAACAAATTCATCAGCAGCATCTAAAGCTTTTTCGGCTTTGCTCTTTTCCAACGCATCAAAATAATCCGTTAACTTATTCCCAATTTCTCTGACATCCAAACAACATAATAAAACCAAAATCATCAACAACAAATGCAATAATCCATACAAATGTCGAAGCGATAAAAAATGCAATATGGCTAACCCAAACAGAAATGGTACAACGGCAATTGATAGCGCCAACCAAGAATTAAGCTTCACCAGTATTGGTTGCATTTTTTTAAGGTATAAAATCGACCATTCGCTATTTACCCATCCACCAATACCTACAATTTTTTGCACAATGACACAAACTAAGATTGCGATTAATAAAGTCATGCGTTATCCCTCCTTAATAATTTTATTTGCCCTTTAAGGGCTTGTATTTTTTCTCACTACAGACTATTTCTATTGTTATTTCAAGACCGTCCTAGTCACTCGCCCTTCGGACTGGGCTTACACCATTGAAAATCTACTTTCTTGTCTTTCATGGCAGTCAATTATTTTGTTTCTTAATTTCTTCTTTCCTTAATTCGTTCATTCACTATCCTTTCTGCCCTTTTTCCACTTGCCAGGTAATATACCACTGTTGCAGCACTGAAAGACAGTTATTTACCAACCAATATAACACCAATCCAGCTGGGAAAGACAGGAAAAATACTGTAAAAACCACTGGCAAAAACATCATCATTTTCGCCTGCATAGGATCAGCCGTCGGTGGGCTTGGGTTTAGACGCTGTTGTATCAACATACTCAAACCCATCAAGATAGGCATAATAAAATACGGATCCTTGGCAGAAAGATCATGAATCCAAAAAATAAACGGTGCCTGACGCAACTCGACAGCTCCCATTAAAACGTAATAAAGAGCAATAAAAAATGGTATTTGAATTAATTGTGGCAAGCATCCGCCCACAGGATTAACTTTTTCCTTTTTATAAAGCTCCATCGTCGCCTGACTCATTTTTTGTTTATCATCTCCAAAACGTTCTTTTAGAGCCTGAAATTTAGGCGCTAAAGTGCGCATTTTCGCCATGGAATGATAACTTTTTTCGGAAAATTTATAAAAAACCAACTTAATAAAAAGTGTCACTAGAACTATTGACCACCCCCAATTACCAACGATACGATAAATTTGTTGCATCAACCAAAAAACCGCTATAGAAATCCACCATAACCAACCATAATCTATCGTTAAATCCAAAGATGGCGCAAGAGCTTTTAAAACAGCGGTAATTTCTGGACCTGTATATAAAGTTGCGCCAAAAGTCGCCTTCTCGCCCGGCAAAACTTTAACTGAATTATATAACCCTAAAATATAAACTTGATCTGACAAAGCTTGGGAAAAATAATTGTAGCTTTTGTTGACATCAGGAACCCAAGCACTCAAAAAATAACGCTGCTGCAAAGCCAGCCAGCCGCCCTGAACTGTCCGCATGATATTTTCTTTTTTCAAATTGTCGTAGCTAAGCTTTTCGTATGGTTTTTCTGGACTTGATATAGCAGCGCCGGCAAAAGTGCGAAAACTAAACATACCGCCCCCCTTATCTTCCGCCGAACTTTTATGCTGTAGCGTTGCATAAAAATTACCTTGCCACGCAGTTTTACCCTTATTTTCAACATCGTACATTACTTTTATATCGTAATGACCACGGGTAAAAACAAAGTTTT
>MGXG01000115.1 GCA_001801285.1 Gammaproteobacteria bacterium GWE2_37_16 | reverse complement strand
GTAGAGGAAGCTCATGGTTTGTTCAAAAAATTCATTGCTACACATCGCCCAAAAGTATCTATTAGCAAGGTTAGCACTGGCGAACATTGGTATGGCACTGATGCTTTGCGTTTGAAGTTGATTGATGAAATTATTACCAGCGACGATTATTTATTTAATGCCAGCAATTGTGAAGATACCAGTATTTATGAGATAACTTATACGATCAGAAAAAGCATTTCAGAAAAGTTTTCTTTTCTAGCTAAAGCGATGCGTAAGGGCTCAGAAAAAGCCGGTTTGTTTAAGATGTTTGCTAAATTGTGAGTAGTTTGGGAGAATTTTCGTCCATAGCTTTAACTATTTGATTTATATAGCAATCATGTTTATATATCTGTGGTTAGACTTGGCGTGCTAGTTCTTTTTCTGTCGGCTTTTTGAAAGATACTACTACCTCTAACCCATGTCCTGACTTTGGGACATTGAGCTTAATGTTGGCATTATGTTGTTGTAGGACTTGTTTGACAATATTTAATCCTAAACCACTACCCTGAATATTGTTGTCAGCAATGCGGAAAAAACGTTCAAAAACGGCTTCTCGCAAGTCTTTTGGGATACCTGGTCCATTATCAATAACTTTCAAAATTACGTGTTTGGGGGCTGACTCAATAATAACACTGATTAAACCATGGTTATGGTCGATGTAGCGAATAGCATTGTCAATAAGGTTTCTTATTAGAACATTGATAGTAATCGGATCACCCATAATCTTTTGTTTTTTGCTTTTGTCGATAAGTTCAATTTCGATATTTTTCTTTTGCGCAATTGGCACCAGATCAGCAATTACAATTTGTGCTTCTTTATTTAAAGATACTGGTTCCAGTTTGGATATTAGAGATTTAATCTTGGTGGTACGTGCCAGAATCAAAAGTTGGTTAATGACATGTGTGCTGCGGTCGATGCCAGTAATGATTTTATGTAAAGATCGGTCGCATTCTTCTTTGGAAGTGGCGTTTAAGGCTACATGAACATGAGCGCGTAAGGCAGCAAGAGGTGTACGCAATTCATGAGCAGCGTCCGATGAAAAACGTTCTTCACGCACAAAAGCTTCCTGGAGTTTTTGAAAGAGAATATTTAATTCTTCTACAAGAGGCTGGACTTCTTTAGGGGCTGTTTCAGTTTTCAGTTTAGTCAGTGATGCTGGTGCGCGATATTTGAGTGAATTAGTGATTGTTTGAATGCTTTTTAATGCATTGCCTACGATAAACCAAATCAAGATCGCTAGCAGGAATAAGCAAAATAAAATAATGGTGGTGGTATAAAGTATGATTTCTTTTTTTAGAACATGGCGTTTATTATAACGTTCCGCTACCGCTACAGTAAGACCAGTAGAATCATTGGTTGTTACAAAGACACGCCAATTGATGTTATCAATTTTTTGATCAGAAAAATTGGCAATTTTGGCGAATGGCTGTTTGAGATTGTTAGGCAAAGAAACGATCAACTGTCCGTTTTTATCCCATACTTGTAAGTTAACTTTACCGCATTGATTTGCAAGATCGCTGCAGGTTAGTGTTGTAGGTTTGGATGTGTCTGAGCTATGCTGCTTGTGTTGACTAAGTAGTGTTTTCGCAAGAGAGGCGGATAAAGTTAGCTGTTGATCACTATATTGGTTGATCTTTTTGCTATCAAAAAAATAATGTGTAATAACTGTTAAGGAAGTAAAAGAAAACACACTGATTAACAAATTAATTAAGAGGAAGGTACGTATGGAGTGTTTCATTTTATAATTCAGAAAGTTATTTTATACTAAACGAAAACAGGTTTCTAGGGTTAGCACAAATAGACTCGAGTAGTTTGGATTTTCCGCTAGGCGGCAACGAGTCGAGTTTGAGGAGTGTATTGGACATACATGACTCAAACGAGCGAGAAAGCCAACAACGCGGAAAACCAAAATGCGAAGAGTATATCGAAAGTTGCAGGTTTTGTGATTATAGGTTTTAGCCTGCGTTACAAGCACCTGCGACTATCGTAATTATTCTCCTTCCTTTTTGACCATGTATCCTACGCCACGGATAGTGACGATAAACTTGGCGCCAAATTTTTTCCGCAAATTGTGTACATGTACTTCAAGGGCATTGCTATCAACGTTATCCCCCCATCCATACAAGCTTTGTGAAATATTTTCACGCGATAAAACTCTACCTGAATTTTCCATCAGCATTTGCAATAAATCAAATTCGCGTCTTGATAATTCAATAGGTTTGCCCGCCTTTTCCACGGTATGTGCAGCTGGGTCAAGTTTAATGTTGGTGTATTTCAGTATTGGTTCGGCGCGACCCCCAGAGCGTCTTAATAATGCTCTTAATCTGGCGCATAACTCATAAAGATCGAAAGGTTTGGTCAAATAATCATCTGCCCCAGCATCTAAACCAGCAACACGATCTTCTACTTTGTCACGTGCGGTTAAGATTAGAACTGGTGTAGAAATATTTTTAGCGCGTATGGTTTTTAATACTTCTATACCGGATAGTCTTGGTAAAGCAAGATCTAAAACAACAGCATCGAATGATTCAGTTAGCAGAGCTTGTAAAGCTGCCTGACCATTTTTCACCCAATCAACAGTGTATTTATATTGCATTAAGCCGGCACGAACGCCATCACCCAATAATTCATCATCTTCAGCTAGTAAAATACGCATTTTACCTCCGTATTTTAATTTATAGGGACAAAAAAATATTATGTCCAATTTTTGCAGATACGAAAACCGTTAATAATACCAATATTTTCCTGTTTTTTCAAGTATTTAACATTAAAAATAATTTCCCAGGTCGATTTTAGCTTTATAATTATCTACAAAGTTTAAAAGGCTTTTGAGGTTGGCGTTTTTTTTGTCTTGTGAGAAGACCTTGGAATAGCTTTTTAAAATGTAGTCGTATTCAGGTATGGTTAAAATGCTTAATATTTTGTAAGCCTTTTGTGGGTCACGATCATTATCATAATCACATGCTTGAAACATAATTGCCGCCAGGAGGGCGGCTTTTGCAGCTTTTTGTGCTGGATTTGCTTCATGAAAACTGTTAATGCAAAAATATAAAGAGCGTTCTTTATCCCATTCGACCCATTCAGCATAAAAAATTAATGCTTCTTTGGCGCAAGCTTCGATTTCATGTATGCCTTTTTCTTCAAGTAAAAATAAAAACATTAATGCGGGCACTATTGCTTCGACGTTAGCCCAGGAGCAATTGCCGGCTCTTTGCAGGGAGATTGGTAGTTGAAATTTTGCTTCCAAACCAAGATAACGCTCTAAGCCATCGTTGATGAATTCTTTGGCTTGGCGCTTGTAGAGCAATTCTTTGCAAAGACTTTTGTTTAATCCAGGTTTTGTAACATCATAAAAAATGATGGCGCCATTTTTTTGACCAAATTCACCCCGATCGCAACGAATCAACATATCAGAAAATTTAATAAGGCTGATGGCGTGACCATCAAAAGCAATCGGCAAAACCAGAGGTTCGTTTTCCAGTAATTGACTAATACGTTTTTCGTAGGTTTTGATGTTGATTAAGTAATGTTGATATTTGGTGAATTCACTACCTGTTTGTAATGCTGCGATGATCTTGTCAAGATGGGTGAAATATTTGCGCAGATGTTTTCCGCCAAAATTTTTATGGAATTCACTCAATGAGTGAATGAGTATTTCTAAACTAAATTCTAGGTAAAATCCTTCTAATTCTATTTCGATAAAAGTATTTGTGTGGTCAACAATATCGACTCGTCCTTGTAATTCAAAACGGTGACCAAGTAATTTGGCGTTAATAAAATCTTGAGCAAATTCTAGATTGGCGCCATAACTGAGCAATAAATCTTTTATCTTGGTTTTTTTGCGTAGTAACGGTATGACTAAAACTGGTTGGCTGGCATAGGTGTAAGAATTAGCGTTAGCACCTTTTTCAAGAAGCAATTTACATAAATTATAATTATTATTTTCAGCAGCCCAATGCAGTGCGGTGCGTCCGGTTAAATCAGGGAAATCAACGCTGGCACCAATGTTTAGTAATAGTTGCGCTTTTGGGACGCTGTTAATAATGGCAGTTTGAACAAGAGGTGTGTAACCGTATTCGTCAATTTCGTCAAGTTTAAGCTCAGTTTGTTGGTGTAATGCGTTTACCAATTCCTGATCAGTGCCGTATATGATGGTTTTTGCTATGGACATATTGGAAATTTTATCCGTTGTATGGTGTTGGTGTTATGTTTAGGTGTTTACCCAGTTTTTTTTCAAGTGTGGCTTCCAGTTGTTTTTTAAGTTCAGGTGTAGCTTGTTCAACACGTTCTTCGGCTTTATCTTGACTAAATTGATTGTTGTTAGTTAAGAAGGTTAAGTCTGACGGCGCTCCAATTGGCATAGAGCTTAGCAAAGGATGTTCTTCAAATAAAAGTTGGGCAGATCCTGTGCCTCCATCCTCTTCATCTTCTTTATATGGTTTGCGCGGCGCAACTTTACCGAAACGACGATGTCCATCAGCGAGAAGATCGCCAAGTTCTTTGAGATATTTTTTAGGTATTGCTGCCATAATTTTTGATAGCTGTAGCTGAATATGCTATTTTGTTTATATTGCGATGCTAGCTATTTTATATGTATTCATCAACATATTGTTAACAATTTTTAAAATGAATCAATCTCTCATCATCAAGGGTCTTAGTGTTCATGCGGAAGGTGGCGTTTTATCGAATAGTAACGTTGTCATTTTGGGAACAACGATCGATAAAATAGCAGTTAATGCCAAATCGTTTCCTCCAGATGCTAAAGTTTTAGAATTTCCAGAACATTGGCATCTTGTGCCAGGTTTTATCGACATGCATATTCACGGCGCTATGGGTGTTGATTGCATGGATGCTGATCTTGCTGGTTTGGCTGCGATTAGCCGTTATTTGCCGGAAGAAGGTGTGACGTCTTTTTTGGCGACAACGATGGCATCAAGTAAGGTAAAGATTGAAAAGGCTTTGTGTGCTATCAAAACTTATTATATAGAACAAACTTCAGAAGGGTCTGAGTTGATTGGCATTAATCTGGAAGGACCTTTTTTATCGTCCAAAAGATGTGGTGCACAGCCTTTGGCAGATATTATCGATCCCGATTTGCAATTGTTGCAAAAATGGCAAGATTTGAGTGGTAATTTGTTGCGTGCAGTGACAGTTGCGCCCGAAAGAGCTGGAGCATTGTCATTAATTACTTATTTACGCAGTCAGAATGTCAGCGTTGCTTTTGGGCATAGTGAAGCTGATTATGAACAGGGTTTGGCGGCAATTGATGCTGGATTAGATCATGTTACGCATTTATTCAATGCTATGCCAGGTATTGGGCATCGAAATCCTAATGCGATCATAGCGTTATTGTTAGATTCTAAGGTAACAGTTGAGCTTATTGCGGATGGAATACATGTTCATCCGGCGATTTTGAAATTGGCTCTAAAGTTGAAAGGAGCAGAGCGCATCATTCTTGTCAGCGACGGAATACGTGCTAAAGGTTTAGGTGACGGCGATTATGATTTTGTTGGGCAATTAGTGCAAGTTCGTAATGGGGTGGCGCGTTTGAGTGATGGAACTTTGGCAGGTAGCGTGATGCGTCTGGATCAGGCTTTACGCAATATGCTTAAATTTACAGATTGTTCTTTAACGGATGTTTTGAAAATGGTTACGGAAAATCCGGCGCGTAAGTTGGGGATTTTTGATCGCAAAGGTAGTATTGCTAGTGGTAAAGATGCGGATTTAGTGGTTTTGGATGAAAACTATCGGGTTAAGATGACGGTGTGCAGAGGAAATATTGAATTTTAAATTAAGGGGGCATTTTTAGACGATTGCTAACAGACATATAAATGTAATTGCTATATAAATCAATATGTTATATCTTGGTCTGAGCTTGTTCATTTTGGAATTCAACATTTAAAATTTATAATTTCCTAAACTAATCAATGTTCTATCAAAGACAAAAAAACTATTCTTGCCACGATTGGTATTCAACCCAGGTGGGTAATGCTGTGTTAGAAGTAGAGCGCATGGCGATTGAAAATTTGCCGGTCAAATTATTTGGTCACTATCTTTTACAGGTTGATGGTCCAAATGATTTTGATTTTTCTAATCTTTCTGGTGTGCGAAAAAAAATTTATCTGCACAATGAGTTTAGTCATTTGCCAGCCAAATATTGTGACTATAGTGTTTGTGGAGATTTTACCGATTTACCTTTTTTGCCAGGTAGCATTGATATTGCTTTTATATTTCATGCCTTGGAGTTTACTAAACAGCCGTATCAGGTTTTGCAAGAGCTTACTGATATTTTGGTTCCAGAAGGGTATCTATTAATTTTTGGATTTAATCCTTATAGTTTATTCGGTATTAAGCATTTTTTTTCTGCTGATAGTAATTCTTTGTGGCAAGGCAAATATATTAATATGCGTTGTTTGGAGCGTTGGTTAAAAGAACTTGGTTTTATCATTGTGCACAAGCAAACAATGTTTTTTCTCCCACCCTTTAAGAGTAAAAAAATGCTTAAGAAATTTTTATTTTTAGAAGGTTTTGGTTCGATGTTTTGCCCGTCATTGGGTGGTGTTAGTATGATTTTGGCACAAAAAAAGGAAATGGGTTTGATGCCGCTCAAACATAGTGTTTTGCAGCGTATTTTGCCGGTGATGGCATCAGCACATAGTTACGTTAAACCGACAGCAAGAATAACTGACAATTAAGGACATGATAGAAGAAAAAAAACAGATAGAAATTTTTACTGATGGCGCTTGTCGTGGTAATCCTGGTCCTGGAGGTTGGGGAGCTTTATTGCGTTATGGACAGCTTGAAAAAAAAATATACGGCGCTGAATCACATACAACCAACAATAGAATGGAACTTACTGCTGTTATTGAAGCATTGGCTGTGCTTAAAAAACCCTGTTCTATTTCTTTAACCACTGATTCACAATATGTACATCGCGGCGTTACAGAATGGCTATATGGGTGGCAAAAAAACAAATGGAAAACAAGTACTAAAAAACCGGTAAAAAATGTGGATTTGTGGCAGAGGTTAGTGCAGGAAATGCAACGTCATGATATTAAATGGCACTGGACGCGCGGACATAGTGGACACAAAGAAAATGAAATTGCAGATAGTTTAGCTAATCAGGCGATTGATGAGTTGCGTGGTAATTTTAAATAGGTGCAACTCGCCCTCCCACCCATTAACCTATATTGAATTTATATATTTGGCAATATCGTAGTTTATACTGTATTGAATTATTTGAGTTAATCAGGTATTTTTTGGGTGGGTGCGGCGGGTTGGCGTTTAAATTTTTTCTAAGTATTTATCTAGGGCAGTTTTCAAAATTAAAAATACAAACATGCAAAAAAAATCTAGAGAAAAATGTTCCTTTCGTTCCAAGCTTTTATTTTTCCTTGCCGTGCTTGGTCCAGGTATGGTCGTTATGCTTGCTGATACTGATGTTGGTAGTATTGTTGTTGCCGCGCAAAGTGGAGTGGTTTGGGGTTATAAATTGTTGCCAATATTGTTTCTTTTGATTCCTGTTTTATATGTAGCACAGGAGTTGACAGTGCGGTTGGGGATTGTGACTGGGAAGGGGCATGGAGAGTTAATTCTAAAACATTTTGGCAAATTTTGGGCTTGGGTATCGGTTAGTACTTTGGTATTGTGTTGTGCTGGAGCAATTATTACTGAAATGAGCGGTATCGCCAGTGTTGGCATTTTATTTGGCGTGCCGATTTGGTTTAGTATGTTGTTAACGATGATGTTTCTTTTTTGGTTGGTTTGGACCAAAAGTTACCATTCCGTTGAGCGTGTTGCATTGGCGGTTGGTTTATTTGAATTAATCTACATTTTAGTTGCTTGGCAGGCGCATCCTAGTTTTGATGAAATTTCCTATGGATTGGCAAATTTGCCTTGGCGTAATCCGAATTACTTGTATTTGGCGGCGGCGAATATTGGAGCGGTTGTTATGCCATGGATGATTTTTTATCAACAATCTGCCATCGTTGATAAAGGATTAAAAATTAAACATTTACAGGCGGCGCGTTTGGAGACGCTTATTGGTGCTTTTGTAACGCAGATCATAATGGTGGCTGTTTTAATAGCAACAGCGACGACAATCGGTAAAGTTAGTCATAGTGCGTCCTTAGAAACGGTACAGCAAATCAGTGAATCGTTAACGCCTTTTCTGGGAGTTAGTTTCGGTAAAATTCTTTTTAGTCTCGGAATGCTTGGTGCGGCTTTGATTGCCACTATTGTTGTGTCTTTGACTGCTGCCTGGGGTTTGGGGGAAATTACAGGTTTTAAACATTCCTTACAGGATCATCCTAAGGAAGCTCCATGGTTTTATGGAATTTATGGTTTGATTGTGGTTTTTGGCGCAGGGATTGTCGTTTCTGGCGTGCATTTAGTGAGTTTAAATATTGCTGTTGAAGTAATGAATGCTTTATGTTTACCAATTGTACTTGGTTTTTTATTTCTATTAGCCCGCTACGCTTTACCAGAACAATACAAAATCAAAGGTTGGTATGCAGTATTAGTGGGTGCAGTTTTATTGATTACCAGCTTGTTTGGTTTTGGAGCTGGGATATTAGGTATGGTGTTTGGTGTATAACTTCACGGAAAGTGAAATGATAAAAGCCATTTTTTGACTCTTCTGTTTGCTTCAAAACTTCCGCGACTAGATTATCTGACAAAGGATAATTACTTTTTTTTAGTAAATATAGGAGGAGGCTAATTTTTTAGTCATATCGCATCCATTTGCGGGTGCGATATGACTTAAGAGCTAAATAGTGATGGCATATTTATATTTACATACTCACTAGGCGACTCTTGATTTTGCCGGACATTTTATTCTTCTTTAAATCCCAGTAAATGGTTGTACGACCAACATAATCCCCATGGAATCCATTCTTTACTAGCATTTTACCACCTATAAAATCAGATATTTTGTTATGGGAATGACCACCGATAATGACGTTAACGCCATGTATTGCTTTGTCTTCATTATCCCATTGATGGCTTACTAGTATGGTAATGTCTGGTTTTTTGCCAAAATATTGGCTAATCCATTGTTGTACGCTATTTGAATTAACAGCAGCAATTTTTAATTCTCCTTTTTTGCCGCTGTCTTTGCCTAAATGATAATCTTTAGGATCGGGTGACATGGTACCAATTACGCCAACTGTAAGTTTATATTGTTTGCCATCTTTATCGGTATAAGTGTACGGGAAAAGGCGATGAGTTTTGACCGGTACTGCGTATGGGGCATGAATTAAGTTTGCAGCATAAATTGGTAGAGTATAGGTTTGAATTAATTTGCTTAACTGATCAACACCATAGCAAAAATCATGATTACCAATGGTCATGATATTGTAATGGATATCAGACATATTTTTCGCCATTACCGCACCATCGCCACCTAAATGATCATTACAATTTTTGCCGTTAGGTGAGCATAAAAAGTCACCGGCATCGATAGCGATAACGTGTTTTGCAACAACATCTTTTTGTGTTGCCTTACTGCCCCTTTCATTTTGGATATAGTTGCTGATTGCGCTAATATGAGATGGATGCTCATGAATATCACCCGTGCTCAAAATAACAATTTTCATAAAAATGTCTTTTGGGGTGGATTTGTTGAGTTTTGCTTGGCTAACTGATGGAGTTTTGTCAGTGGTTTTATCATGATGGTGGTGTTTAGAATAATCATTATCCTTATGTTCATTATGGTGATGGTGTTTTGTCTGAGCGTAATAGGCGAAATTAGTTGGTGCGTAACTGGCAATGCCAAAAATAAAAAGAAGAGCAAAGAGTTTTTTTAGGAAAGAAAGTTTATTGATCATGAGATCCTCCAAATAATTATGATTTTATAGTCGCAGACTTTGGTCCGCGTTAAAATTCGTATATGTGTGTAATAATAAACACACAAGATAAAGCTTGTGGCTGCGAGCTTGGCGAATTTAATTTCCCGTTAAATCAAATGCTATAACATCTACAATTGAATTCATATTCGAAGCCAGCATAATTAATCTATCTATCCCCAAAGCCACACCTGAGCAATCTGGTAAACCATGCGCTAAAGCGGCAAGCAAATTTTCATCTAGTGGGATTTTGGGAAGTTTTAATGCATCGCGTTTGGCAAGATCATTGTAAAAGCGCGCACGTTGTTCATCGACATCAGCTAACTCGTGGAAGCCATTTGCCAATTCCATACCTTTTATATAAACCTCAAAACGTTCTGCGGTCGGGCAATTGTCTTGGCTAATGCGGGCTAGAGCGGCTTGAGTTACAGGGAAATCATAAATAAAAGTAGGGCGTTCTTGACCTAGGTTTGGTTCGATTAGGTTGATTAAAAGAGTTTGTAGCCAAAGATCGCGATTGTGGTCGTTGTAACATTCAGTACTAATGTTTAGATCATTTTGTTTTGCACAAAGTTGCATTTTTTCGACTGTATCCAAATGTGGATTGATGCCTAAATATTTTTGAAACATTTCGGTGTAACTTAAGCGTTCGGCTTTGGGGGTGCTAAGTATAAAATTTAAGAACTCATCCATTTCATTCATGAGTGTGTGATGATCAAAATCAATCCGATACCATTCCAGCATGGTAAATTCTGGTTGATGTAAATTTCCACACTCCTCATCGCGAAAAGCTTTGCAAATCTGATAAATAGAGCCGCTGCCTGCAGCAAGTAAGCGTTTCATAGCGAATTCTGGTGAGGTTTGTAGATACAAGGTTTGGCTATTTTGTGCTCCTGGCTGATGGTGATGGGCTGAAATACTATGTAAATTTGGATCAGAAATAGTGCTTGTAGAAAGAAGCGGTGTTTCTACTTCTAATATATTACGTTCTGCAAAAAAGCGACGTATTTTTGCGAGTACATTAGCCCGTAAAAGCAACGTTTCAATAGAGGCAGAAGGGCGCCAATTTGTGTGTAAGTTGTTCAAAATTTCTTGGTGATTTTGAATGAAATAAGTATTTAAAGGCTGTTGGTAACTAAAAAATACCGTATTGTTAAAACAAAAAAATTGCTGTATTTTTTTAGGGTGGGACGGTGGGATGCACTGAGCTTGCCCCACCCTGCCGCCCGAATTAGAATACAGGAATTTTTAGGCTTATCAATACAGGTTTTTTCATTTTAAATTTTGTTCCACCATGTCTCAATCTTTTTAAGAAGTTACGTGAAACATTCTTAATGTATTGATTTGTAAGATAAAATTATTTATATACTCTTCACATTTTGGTTTTCCGCGTTGTTGGCTTTCTCGCTCGTTTGAGTCATGTATGTCCAATACACTCCTCAAACTCGACTCGTTGCCGCCTAGCGGAAAATTCAAACTGCTCGAGTCTATTTGTGCTAACCCTGAAAACCTGTTTTCGTTTAGTATATATTCATCGATTTTTTTTCGATTTATAATTATTCTTTCACTCGCGCAACGTAATCACCAGTCCGCGTATCGATTTTTAATAGATCATCAACATTGATAAAAAGCGGAACTTTAACAACAGCACCAGTTTCCATGGTGGCTGGTTTGCTACCGCCAGTTACAGTGTCGCCACGTAATCCAGGATCGGTTTCAGTAACTTTAAGGGTTACAAAAATTGGTGGTGTTACGGTAATGGGTACTCCATTCCAAAGTGTGCCGATGCACATGTCTTGTCCTTTCAGCCATTTGTCAATATCACCTGCTTTGTTAACATCAATTGCGTATTGTTCGAACGTTTCTGGCGACATAAAATTCAATGCCTGACCGTCGTTGTACATGAATTGTAAATCAATATCGGCAACATCAGCTCCTTCGAGCGTTTCATTGGATTTGAAGGTTTTTTCAATACTACGACCAGTTCTTAGATTACGTATTTTGACGCGATTAAAAGCTTGTCCTTTTCCTGGTTTGACAAATTCAT
>MGXG01000114.1 GCA_001801285.1 Gammaproteobacteria bacterium GWE2_37_16 | reverse complement strand
AACCGTCGCTTTGAATTTACCTATGTTGTAACCTTTATGCTGATTTTTGTTTTGGGTGGTGCAACCTTGATTTCTCATAATGATATGTTTATCAAGTGGAAGCCAACAGCGATTTATTGGGTATTAGCTTTGTTTTTTTATGGTTCGCAGTTTATTGGCAAACAGTCGGTGATTCAAAGATTAATTGGTACTAAAATGGTGCTTCCTAATGATGTTTGGAAACGCTTAAATACTAGTTGGATTTTGTTCTTTTTGGTTGTTGGCGCGCTTAACCTATTTGTTATTTATAATTTCAGTACCAATTTTTGGGTAAACTTCAAATTGTTTGGGGTATTGGGAATGACTATATTGTTTGGCTTTTTGCAGTCTTTATATATATCCAAATATTTAGTTGCTGACGATGCGGTGAAGGAGTAAACATGAAAATTACAGTTTTTGGTACCGGTTATGTTGGCTTAGTTACTGGCGTTTGTTTGGCGGAACTTGGTAATGAGGTATGTTGCGTCGATATTGATGAAAACAAAATAGCTATGTTAAAAGCGGGAAAGTCGCCAATTTTTGAACGTGGTATGGATGAACTCTTGACTAAAAACATTGCCGCAAACCGCATATTTTTTACAACTGATTTACATTTAGGCATTAAACATGGCGAATATCTATTTATCGCTGTTGGTACTCCATCTGCTCTTGACGGTTCGGCTAATTTAGATGCGGTTTTTACGGTAGCAAAAATTATTGCTGAAAACATCGAACAATCTTGTGTGGTGGTGATAAAATCTACAGTACCGGTTGGTACTGGCGATAATGTGCGCGCCATTATTACTGATGGTTTGAAAGCGCGTGGTGTGAATATAGATTTTGATTTGGTTTCCAATCCTGAATTTTTAAAACAAGGTGATGCTATCGAAGATTTCATGCATTCAGACCGAGTTATTATAGGTGCTGATAGCGAAAGAGCTTTTGTGAAAATGCGTTTAATTTATGCGCCGCTCAAAGTTTTGATTGTTAATATGGATGTGCGTTCTTCGGAATTGTCCAAATATGCTGCAAACGCTTTTTTAGCGGCACGCATTAGTTTTATGAATGAAATTGCTTTATTAGCGGAGAAGCTTGGTGCTGATGTGGAAAATATTCGTCGTGGTATTAGTACCGATCCGCGCGTTGGACCATATTTTCTTCACGCTGGTTGTGGCTACGGCGGTTCTTGTTTCCCCAAAGATGTTAAAGCATTAATTAAAATTGCTGAAGATGCTGGTTGTCAACCTGATTTATTTAAGGCGATTGAAGACATCAATGCTCGGCAAAAACGGATTTTGGTGGAGAAAATGGAAAAACATTTTCAAGGTGATTTGTGTGGTAAGACAGTAGCATTGTGGGGGTTGGCGTTTAAACCAAATACCGACGATATGCGCGAAGCTCCCAGTCGGGAACTTTTAGAATCACTTTGGCAAAAGGGGGTTAAAGTGCAAGCCTATGATCTAGTCGCGATGAATGAAGCGCGGCGGATTTATGGCGAACGCGATGATTTGAAATTATGCTCTGATGCTATGAGTGCTTTAGAAAATGTTGACGCGTTAGTTATAGTTACCGAGTGGGATGAATTTAAAAAAATTGATCTTACCTCGCTTGTGGCTCAATTGAAAAGCAAGGTTATTTTTGATGGGCGCAATCTTTATGATCCAGAGAAAATGAAACAGATGGGAGTTGAGTATTACTGCATTGGTAGAAACAAGTAACCCCCCAGTCATGTGATTTCTCAAAAAAACCGAGCACGCTAGTTACGATTACGTAGCTGTGGATTTTTACAGTACTATGTGAAACTTAATGTTTGGACATTATCGACCCAGCAGACTAAAGTCTGCGGTCACGGACTTGTTAATATGTAAGCTTTGTTATTTCTCCTGTCTAAGTACGTTCAGTAGCCACCACTATTTAAATCTGGGACCATTTTCTCATCATATTCTAATCTTTTGACATAAGTTTTATAAGTTCCATCGCTATAAAGCTCAAACCAGCGGTAGCCAGGCATAGCGGAGTCCAGTTTAAATTTTGGACTCTGTGGCAGAAATTGCCAACAGGTTGCTGGTGTGGAAAGAAAATCAACCCCAAGATAGCGTTGGTTGGATTCCTGATGTATATGTCCACAAACTACAGCTTTGATATACCCTTCACCATTCGAAATTATTGCATCCATGTCAATTTTGCGGTCGCGTCGCTTGTTTGAGTCATGTGTGTCCAATACACTCCCCAAGCTCGATGCTACTTGCGCTATCCTTGAAAATCTGTTTTCGTTTTGTGTGTTTTGGTATTTACTGATGATATTAAGAAATGCGTCGGCATTAGTTAACCCGAGTTTATCCAGCCAATGACAATTGATGGGAAGGGTGTGATGGTGCATGAAAATAAGCGTAGCTTTAGTTGGGTTTTTAGCTAAGGTTTTTTCCAGAAAATCTAATTCTTTAGCAGTTAAAAAACCTGTTACCTGACCAGCCTGGGCGGAATTCAATAGTAATATACGCCAATTAGGAAAATCAAATTCTTTGTCGTGTAAGGAATTTAAAATTTTATGCAGCATTGCCTGATCATCATGGTTGCCTGGTATGAAGGTGACTTTTGTGTCAAAAATTTTGCAGCATTCTTTGACGGTTAAATAAGATTGGAGTGAATAATCTTGTGATAAATCCCCGGAAAAAATTGTTAAATCAGGTCGCATAGTTGCGAAATTGTCAGCAATGGATTTTATAACTTTTTTAAAATGGTTATAGGGATTTAGACCGAGTAATTTGGATTTTTGATCGCCAAACAAATGTAGGTCGGTGATTTGCAGGATTTTGATAGGTTTGTTCATAATTTCCAAACCCCCGTCCAGTCGCTTGGAGGATTTTTAATAAAGTTTTCGCAACGTTCCATGAAGATTGTGAGTAGATGATCCTCAGGATAGAGTTGCGTTAAATTTTTAAACATAATTAAAGCTTTTTTCCAATCTCCTTGTTGGTAGCGGTCAAAAGCTAATTGAAAAGCACTATTGTATTCGGGTAATTTTTTGCCAAACTGATGTTTTTCTGCCAAAAGTTCATGCACCAGTCCGTTTTGGCTTTTGCCGCGCACGGTAACGTTATCAATCAAACGAAATTCGAAATAATCTTTTATCAATTGATATGTAGTGTCGCTGATAAGAATTTGCGTTCCATAAATCTTATTTAGGTCTTGAATGCGATTGGAGAGGTTAACGCTATCTCCTATGGCTGTGTAGCTAAGCCTGTCATCTGATCCAACATTGCCGATAGTTGCTTTTCCGGTATTGATACCAATACGCATATTGATTTGTGGTAGGCCTGCTTCTTTCCAGTTTTGATTGAGTTTTTTTAAGTTTTTAAACATTTGTAGCGCTGTTTGACAGGCGTGCATGGCGTGTTCTTTGTCGCTAAGAGGTGCATTCCAAAAAGCCATTATGGCATCACCGATATATTTATCCAGCGTCCCATTTTTTTCAATGATTGCTTTGGTCATACTTCCTAAATATTCAGAAAGATAGTCCATGAGTTTTTGCGGCTCCATGGTTTCGGAAAGAGAAGTAAAGCCGGTAATATCTGAAAATAAAAAGGTTACGGTTTTATATTCTCCACCGACGTGAGCGATATCACCACTGGAAATGAGATTTTTAACGAGCGTTACTGGCACATAACGAATGAATGATTCTATGCTTTGTTTCATTGAGTTAAAAGATTGTTCCATATCGAAAATTTCTCTAATGTGTGAGTCGATCTCGATTTTAAAGGACAATTCCAGGCGTCTAATCATGCGAGCTTTCTTGGCGAGTCGAATGATTGGTTTGGCTATAGCATTGGCGATAAACCAAACAATAATGAGTCCAGCAAGAAGTACAAACAATGCAGTAGCAATTGATATAAAAAGTTTCCCTATCAATGGTCCAATAATGTCAGTTATGGGTAAAGCTATAGCTACAGTTACTTGCCATATGTAATTTCTTAATGGATTTTTATTGTCGTAAAATGCGAGGTAAGTTTTGCCGTCAAAGTCATATAAAAATATGGATTTTTTATTTTTTTGGTACGCTTGAAAAGAGGCTTGTATCCAGGGGTTGTTTAGATTTTCAATTTTAGGTAGTTGGGTTCCTGTATAGGAGGCAAGCATTTTCGCTGCTAGTACATTATCTTTGTTATCGAAAATAAAAAACGTGGTATTTGGGGTGACGTGTAGATTGGCTATAAAAATGGAAAGAGTGCGTAATTGTATATCGGCTGCCAAAACTCCTAAAAACTTATTGTTATTATCAAAGATGGGGTGTGCCAATGTGATGCCTAATGTGGGAGTTGTTTCTCCGAAAGGATAGAAAAGATAAATGTCGGATATGACGGGTTTTTTTGCTGCTATGGCTTCTGTATACCAAGGGCGAAGATGAGCTTCAAAACTGGTTGTTTGTTTCAGGGGCTTTTCTACAGGAGCTCCATAGGTATCAAGTTTTTGATCAAACATTTGTTTTTGATTTTTGAGAACCAATTCGTTGCGGAAACCGCCATCGGTTTGTTTGCTTAACAGATAAAAATCGCCATCAGGTCTTGTCCAGCTAATGGCGGAGACGCTCGGGAGAGTTTGCAACATTTGAAAGAGAAAAGAAGAAAACTGTCGTGGCGAACTTTCTGGATTGATGAGTTTGTTTTTAATTAAATTCGTGCCAAGACTTAAACGTTCTTGTGCGGGTTGTAAAAAATTTGCTATTTGTTGTTCAATATTTATATTAGCGAGTTGTAAAAGATTTTCTGCTGACTTAACTAAGAAATTGCGGCTGGTATAGTAATTTATAGATAAAATAATGGCACAAATGGCTACTAGCAGAGCGGCAAATAAACTTAAAATGCTGATGCGGATGCTGATTTTCATAGGTGGTTAATTAACAACTCTTCTCCATGTTCCTTATAGTATTTATATCGTTGTCTGGCATTTGCTTTCAGTGTTTCATCGTTGGGAACTATTTCTAAGATTTGGGTAAATTGTTTGTG
This sequence comes from Gammaproteobacteria bacterium GWE2_37_16, assembly GCA_001801285.1. GTDB lineage: Bacteria > Pseudomonadota > Gammaproteobacteria > UBA9339 > UBA9339 > GWE2-37-16. The sequence goes on along the minus strand of MGXG01000114.1, from coordinate 2,595 downwards.
AAATTTTGTCATTTCCGTAGTTAAATTGATCAAAATATCCATTTTGGGAGCCGCAGTTAAATTTATTCCTATCAAAATTGGTGCCTGGCTTACGGAATTTTCCTTATAAATTTCATGGGGTAAAAAACTAACATCTTTGAAAATCCAAAGCAAATCATCCAATTGTTTAGCTAAACTTTCTGAATCAGTATGTAAAAAAACACTTTTGTTATTCAGATAATTTTGCTCTACCAGTTGGCAAATCGATCGTAAACAGGCTTCAATAGTGATTTCTGGTAGTAAATGGAATTCAATTTTGCTCATGTTGTGGCTGTTGAATTTGTGTTTTTTAATATTTTTATTTTATGCAATAATTGTAATATATACTCGTTGTATCATCAATTTAAGATTTTTGTTAAAATTATAATCTATTTTAAACGGAAGGTATTAAACGAGATTTAAAATCTTCCTTATATTTAGATAAAACCATCGCATAAGCGATTCATCAATTTAAAATTTATAATTCAAAATTTCTTACGATGATCATATCCCGCTATCTAAGCAAAGAAATTGGCAGTGTTTTATTGGGCACAACTTTTTTGTTGTTTGTGATTTTTCTTTGTAATCAGTTGTTGTCTTATATGCGCGCTGCTGCTATTGGACATTTATCATTGAAAGCAGTTTTGTTGCTGGTTTCTTTACAAATGCCAGTACTGCTGACTTTACTTTTACCGCTGAGTTTATTTATTGGAATTTTGCTTGCTTATGGGCGCCTTTATGCCGAAAGCGAAATGGTGGTTTTGTTTTCTTGTGGTGTCAGTATTCGAGCTTTATTTCGTATTGTTTTGACTTTTGCTTTTTTTGTCATGATTCTGGTTGCGGTGTTATCTTTATGGATAGCGCCAAAGATGGAAGCATACTCAACGAATATTGTAGCTGCAAATAAAGGAGAAGCTTTGGATTTGTTAATCCCTGGTCGTTTTAGCCCCGTTGCTGATGGAAATTGGGTTTTTTATGTTGATGAGATCAATAAAGAAAGCAAAAAAATGAACTGGGTATTTGCGGCGCAAAAGCCAGAAAGAAGTGCTGTTGCTGGCGCGAAAAAAACTTGGGGGGTGGTTTTTTCTCAAGGTGGTTATCAAAAATATGATGAATATGGCAATAAATTTATTGTTTTGACTAACGGCAATCGTTACATTGGGTTGCCGGGTCGTAAGGATTACCAGATTACTAAATTTGGCGAATATGGAGTTCGCTTGGATAGTGGTCAAAAAAATTTGCATTTTGGCGAAAATGCTCTTACGACGAAAACCTTGTGGCAAGGGCGCTTCAATCCAGCCTATGTTGCTGAACTTAATTGGCGCATTTCTTTTCCAATTGCTGTTTTTATTTTATCTTTGTTTGCTGTGCCTTTAAGTAAGGTGAATCCGCGTTATGGTCGCTATTTTTCTTTATTGCCTGGTGTTTTTTGTTACGCGCTTTACTTTAATCTTATGTTTTTAGGACGGGTTTGGCTAATCAAAGGTTCTGTGCCGCTGTGGTTTGGTATGTGGTGGGTGCATGTTTTAATGTTAATGGCGGCTTTGTTGATTATTTTCTGGAAATACCGTAAATAAAAGTATGATATTAGATCGTTACATCGGCAAAACAATCATTGGCGCTATTTTGATAGTGCTTGCGGTATTGGCTGCGGTACAAATTTTTATTGAATTCACCCATGAGTTTCCAGATATGGGGACTGGCTATTACGGTTTTGTGCAGGTTTTGCAATATGTTCCTTTAATGTTGCCACAAGATATTTATCAATTATTTCCTATGGCGGGGTTGCTTGGCAGCCTTGTTGGTTTGGGGGTTTTGTCTTCCAATAGCGAGCTTATCGTAATGCGTGCTTCAGGGGTGTCTTTATTTACCATTACGCGTTCGGTGCTAAAATCGGCTTTGTTGCTGACTTTTATCATGCTTTTGGTGGGCGAAGTTTTGGCACCATTGGCACAGCAAAAAGCTGTTGCCAATAAAACTACTGCTATGAGCGGTGGACAAGTTTTGGTTACTTCACAAGGCATTTGGTTGCATAATCGGGATAGCTTTATTCATATCGACACTATCGCTCCAGATGGTCGTTTGCAGTCAATTTTACGTTACCAGTTTGATAAAGAAGGGCGTTTGATGGCGGCGAGTTTTGCTAGTGAAGGGGTTTATGATGAAAAAAACGGCTGGCTGTTTAAAAATGTTACGGAAACGGAATTTCAGGACAATAAAACCACGACTAATAATTTGCCAGATCAGAGTTGGAATTTATCTTTAAAACGGCATTTAATTGGTTTGACGAATATTGATACTGAGCAAAAATCACTGCCGCAAATATATAAATATATTAAAGATAGGCAAAAAAACGGATTGAATGTTGATCGTTATCAGTTTACTTTTTGGCAAAGAGCTTTAGCGCCCTTGGCGATTTTGGTTATGATTCTTTTATCTGTTCCTGTTATTTTAGGTTTTTTGCGTGCTAAAGCGATGGGTATGCGCATTGTTGTTGGCGCGGTTTTTGGTTTTACTTTTTATGTTATGAATCAGTTTGTTGGGCATTTTACTATAATCTATAACATGTCCGCATTT
>MGXG01000113.1 GCA_001801285.1 Gammaproteobacteria bacterium GWE2_37_16 | reverse complement strand
CCCTACATAACCAACATCACCCAACATAACTTGAACGTTTTTTACCCTACTATAGCTAAAGATAAATCTAATATTGATACACAACGAGCTATCGAAGGAACTGTTCCAGCGGATTTTTTAGCTAAAAATCGCTTCGAGAAATTCTTTCTTTCTATCTTCGCTAAAAGAATCAATGAGAACGATAATCACCCAATAATTCAATTCCCTTACACTGGCGGCTTCAATACTGCCAATGCCCGTTATGGCGGATTTGGTCCTATTTTTGGTTTGGAATTTTGCCTAGCTTTATTACTTATCTTTTTCATAAAAAACAGGACCCTACTTTACACATGTGTTCTTATGCTTATATCGGCGTTTATCATAGGGGAGGCTTGGTGGGCGCGTTATGTACCCCAAATCTGGTTGGTACCCCTTTTTATAGCAACTGATTATTTGCGCCTCAATGAAAAGCCTATCAAATCAATTATGGGCAGTATTTTATTACTTCTTGCAATAACAAATATTCTCAATATGGGTTGGGGATTTGCTTATTTAACACCACCTAAATTCATCAAAAATTATTTCCAAAAAACAGTGAAAAAAGATATTGCTTACATTTTTCCCGCCACAGGCAAAGAAGGTCTTAAAAAGATGGATACGACACAACGGGAAATTATGCAAAATAACAATAATTATAATGTTTTGTTTTTGTGGGCAGAATTAGAACAATATGGCGTAAAAAATAAATTCACCCCTGTAATAAACTGTCATAACCCATTCACAGTATATGTTACTAATCCGAAAATCAGGATTTGTGTCTTACCCAAGTGATAAACTATTTTCTTTGGATTTTAAAATTTCCTGCATTTCTTTTTTCGCCTGCTCCACCACCTGTTCAAAAGGTAAGCTCGCATCAATAACCCGATAGCGACGTGGTTCATTTTCAGCCAATTGTAAATAACCATCACGAACCCGTTGAAAAAAATCGATTTTCTCCACTTCAATTCTGTCTAAAGCACGCGCTTTTTTCACTCGCTCCAAACCAATATTCACATCTAAATCCAATAACAATGTAAAATCAGGTCGCAAATCTTCCTGCACCCATTGTTCGATAATTGCGATCTTTGCTGCTGCCAAACCTCGTCCCGCCCCCTGATAGGCATAAGTTGCATCAGTAAAACGATCACATAAAACCCATTGTTTTTTTTGTAAAGCAGGAATAATAAGATGAGCCAAATGTTGAGCACGCCCGGCGAAAGCCAGCAGGACTTCCGTATCCGGACACATTTGTTCGGTATGATGATCTAATAAAACCTTGCGGATTTTTTCAGCAATTTCCGTACCGCCAAATTCACGCGTCACAACAACATCAATTTGCAAAGAACGTAAATACTGTTCAATATAGCGCAATACCGAGCTTTTGCCAGCTCCTTCAATACCCTCAAAGGTTATAAAGATACCGCGATTATTTTTAGCTTGCATATGGATTTAATTAAAAAGTTTAAATTTTTATCCCTTAGTCGAATGTGTTTTTTTTAAGTATTTCCGCACGGCTTCATTATGCTCCTTAAATGTCGCAGAAAATTTATGCGTCCCATCACCCTTAGCAACAAAATATAACAAATCACTCTCTTCGGGATGCAAAGCGGCAATGATGGAATTTTGACTTGGCATGGCAATAGGTGTTGGTGGTAATCCGCGACGCACATAAGTATTGTAAACGGTACCCTTCTTCCAGTCAGCACTGGTCATTTTACTGATTGCAGAAAAATCTTGATATAAACCATAAATAACTGTCGAATCCATTCCCAAAGTCATATTTTTTTGCAAACGCCGCATAATTACACCAGAAACTTTAAATCTTTCATTCTCCACTGCAGTTTCTTTTTCTATGATGGATGCAGCAATTAACGCTTCATATGGACACTTATAAGGAGCATTTATTGCACGTTGCTGCCATGCTTGGTCTAATCTTTTTTGCATTAAATTATAAGCAAGCTTCAATAGCCCTGTATCTTTTAATCCAACGTGAAACAAGTAGGTATCTGGAGCAAAACGCCCTTCTGGTATTTCACCTTCATGACCAATCAAGCGCATCATTTCATCGTCTTTTACGTTCTGTAATGTATGTGTAACATAAGGATTTGCTTGCAAAACAGCCATAACTTGACGTAATGTCCAACCATCAATAATGGTAAAGGTATGCATCAAAACTTCACCTCTTACCATACGTTGCAATAATTCATCTGGTTTCATCCCAGGATCAATTTGATATTGCCCCGCCTGCAATGAATAAATACGACCATCTAATTTCGCTAATATCAAAAAGAAAATTGGATTTTTCAAAGCACCCCTATGATGTAAATGATTTGCCAACCCATACACTGACGTGCCTTGGGTATAAAGAAATTCAACAGACCTACCATCTTTGGCGACAATTGGTGTATTAACAAAACTTATCCAACTTGCAACCAGCCAAAATAAACCTACAGCAATAATACCAAATACAACTAATTGAGATTTATATTTTTTTTTCATTTTGCCCATAAAAATAAATCAGAATATCGCAAAGCAATTCATCAATTTGAAATTCAGCATTTTTAAAATTCAAAATTTCTAACTCCGCGCCAACAACGCACATATTTCATCTTCCATTTGACGGTATTTATAAGCTTTCCCGATAAAGTCATTGATGATAATAGCAAAAGTTAATAATTTGCCATTAGTGGTTGTGACATAACCTGCCAAAGAACTTATACCACTCATCGTACCGGTCTTAGCATGTACCTTACCGCGTAAATCAGAAGAAGACATACGATAAGCCAAACTGCCATCAACCCCGGCATTTGGTAAAGCCGCCCAAAATGGATCACGGATCGTTGCATCTTTGTATACGTAATTAAGCAATTCAGTCATTTTGGCGGGAGTCATTAAGTTATAATGCGATAATCCCGAACCATCAACAATTCGTATATCGCTAAAATCCATCTTCCCATTTTGCCGCAAAACACTCAGCAAAGCTTGTGCACCATTTAACCAGGTTGCTGTTTTGTGAAAATAACTATTACCGAGTTTTTTAAAAAGCGCATCGGCAATTAAATTATCTGATTTTTTCAACATAATTTTAACCAATTCACTAAGCGGCGGCGAGCTATAACTAGCCAGAACAAAATAATTCCGTCCCGCAACAGCATTAGAGCCGTCTGTAATTGGTGAATGAGCAATTTTAATATTACCAGTCAATTCGATATCATGTTCACGTAAAATGTTAGTTAAAACACGTGTGGTATAAAGACGAATATTTTTAACGGCAACCATTAAAGTGATCGTCTCAGGATTAGGCCAAACGCAACCTGACAAATAATAATGATTATCATCACCAACACGCAAATCGAGTGGACAATCATCAGCAGCAATACGTTTTGTAATCAGCGAACTAGTGACTGACATAGATTCTATGCCAGAGACAGCGGAAACTTGTGCCGGTCGGTTCTCCTGTTTAGCATTTAACTTAAATGGAAAGCAATTTTTATCTAGCATAATCGCATTAGTTGGCGCCGCATAACAAAAATTCTTTTCATCCCACATCCAACCAGGACCATAACTAAGCTGATCAAAAACACTATCATCAATATAAATATTCCCCTGAATTTTACTAATACCCATTTTTTGTAAAGTGGCCATTAAATTATTCAGATGTTCGCGCCGCAAAACAGGATCGCCATCAAAATAAAAATAAACATCACTGACAAGAACACCGTTTTGTACAACGTTAGTTTTAGCAAGTATCTGGGTAGTGAAACGATAATTGGCTCCCAAATGCTTTAAAGCGGCGGCAGCTGTAAAAATTTTCAAAGAACTCGCTGGTTTAAATAAACGGTAGGCATTTTGTTGATAAATAATGCGTCCATCAGCAGGAGATTGAATCTGAATGCCAATATCAATATTAGGATCATATTTAGCAATAATGCGCGCTATTGCTGTATTTAAAGATATCGCCGCAGGATTATTAAGCGGCATGTCCATATATTTATGCCGTGGTGTTTTTGTAGCAACTGCTTGTTTATGATGATGACTCGTAGCAAAACCGATATTAGGCAATAAAAGACAAATCAATAAAACTACGCTGCTAACAAATCTCCGCCCGATGGTTTTATTAAGATATGTAAATAAAATTGCTATATTTTTCAACATGTTATTTTTAAAATTAGTAACTTCTCAAAAAACCGTGGGGAAATCACAATAATTTGCGTAGCCGCAAGCTTTAGCTTGCGTCTTCATTAGTGCGTACATATATGATTTAACTAACATTTTAGCGCAGGCTAAAGCCTGCGGCTACGGAATCACAATTATAATAGCGCAGTGATTCATTAATTCAAAATTCTTAATTTAGATTTTCCCACTTTTCAAGGATCTTTTGTCCTGATTTTATATTCAGCGGCTTACGGTAAAAATCACTAACTCCAACCTTTTGAGCTTGCTCGCCCTTTTTATTTTCGCTATGTGCGGTGACAACAATGATCGGAACAGCCTTGGGTAATTTTTGTCGTAATTCTTTAGCTAAAGATATACCATCCATATCAGGTAATCCCAAATCCATAATCACAATATCGTATTTATTTTTTGCAACTACTAGTTTTAGTGCTTCATGAGCTGAAACAGCTATATCAACAATACAACCGAAATCCTTAAATATTTTTGTTTCTACCAATTGCGCAAATTCCTCATCTTCAATTAAAAGTATTTTGCATTTTTTTCTATAGCTTTTAGCTATATTTACTTCTGCTGCATCTGGCAACTTTTCTTCATTTTGAGAAATATTTTGTTCAACATCAGCAACTGTAAATGGTAAATAACAAGTGAATGTCGTACCTTTACCAACCTTGCTTTTAACTTCAATCTTTCCTTTCATTTCTCTAACAAACTGTTTCACTATCGATAACCCAACCCCAAGCCCTTTGTATAGATTACTGTTAGCAGACGTCAAACGCGTAAAACGCTTAAAAATATCTTTATGTTTATCCTCTGGAATACCAATGCCTGTATCAGTAACACTTATCGCCAACATTACTGTCTTATCATTCAACCACTTCACTTTCTTGGCATGAATTTTAATACATCCTTCTGCGGTGAATTTAACCGCATTACTAATTAAATTTAATAAAATACGATTTAAGCGCGCTTTATCGCCCACCAACATTCCTGGAATATTTTCATCACAAACAACTAAAACTTCCAAACCTTTTTGTTTAGCAACTCCCATTATATCATTAACTTGTTGGATAACTTCGGATAAAACAAATTGTTCGCTAACTTTTGGCATATAGCCTGTTTCACTATTGACCAAAAGTAAAATTTCATCGATCAGATTTATTAACCTTTGCCCCGAGATGCGGATATGTTCAACAAGTTCTTTATCTTTACTAGCCAAACTATTGACAGAACCTAAAACATCGGCTAATCCAACAATATGCCCGAGTGGCGTGCGTAAATCATGCTCCATATTGACAATAAATTCCGTTTTGGCGCGATCGGCTTTTTCGGCTTTTTTCTTGGCTTTGCGCAGCGCTTCTTCCATTTGTTTACGCTCTGTAATGTCGAGAGAAATACCGAGCATGCCAACAATTTTATTTTCAGGATCAAGCAAAGGATGCTTCATGCTAATATAATATCTTTTTTCACCATTTAGCAAAACAAGCGCTTCTTCAAAAACTTGCGCAACTCCTGTCTCCATAACTGTTCTATGATTCTCCCACATAATTTGTGAGCTGCATGCTTCGAGAGCATGTTTACCGACAAACTCACCTTTGGAAGAATATCCTAAAATCTTAAGCTCCATGTCATTACAACCAAGCATAATACCCTTACGATCACACCAATAAAATGCCATCGGTGTATCACGCAACAAAACATCAAACATTAATTCCTTAACTTTTAAAGCAATTTCCTTATCATTGAACACATCCACCTTATCATTATGTTTTTTAGCTATGCTGCTCATAAATATGTTTATCCATTCATTTTTTTGTTAACGAGAGCAAGGTCTTTTAGTATTATCAATGCTGGCTTCTTTTTCGTTTGACATCGCAGATGAAGGATGAAGATATGCAGGTAAACTTTTGCTTCTACGCCCAAATGCACTTACTGGCTGACCAAAAAACGAGCCCCCCCCTTGAACCGCCGCTAGGAAAAAATCAGCCATTTGTCTCGCATTGCCTTGTATAGGTCCAAGACACGTCTCCAGAACAAGCTGCGACTCAAGTTTCGAACCAATGGGACTCGGTAGCGACGCTGAAGACGACAGTCTCTGCGATACAGGAGGGTCATTTCCTATCATTGGAGGTAATGAACTTGTTGTTGAACTATGTGATAACCTGTTTTGTTTTTTGGGCATTTTCTTTACCTCTTTTGGCTTTTGTATTTCCCTCCATTTAATTATATCGGAATCCGTACCTATAGCAACTGGCTTCATTTTGCTACCCATTAATTTCCAAAACATCACTTCTACTAAATTAGCGAGTCCAGGATAACTTTGATAAGTATAATCTTTTGTTACGCCTAAAACATAGAAAAGTACGCTCTCCTCAAGCAAAAAAATACGCGCTGCTGATCGCTGATCATTTTCCGATACATGTTGATGTACCTTACTACATATAATTTCATGATTCTGTATGAATACATTTACTATTTGATTGACTGTCTTGACGAATTTTTTACTAAAATCTTTGATCCCAGAAGGAACTAATTGTGACGTTGGAAAAATCGATTTAAAACGATCGAAAATATACTCTTTATGGCTTGCTTCGTCACCAGCATAACTTGCCCCACTTACGTACAAGTGTTGTATAAACCGCATCCATTCTGCGCATTTAAATTCCAAACTATTTACACATGCAAAAGAACGATGTATCTGCACTGCAATATCATTTAATATAGCATCAGATGGTAAAACTTCCGGTTTACCATCTCTAAGTAAAGAGGTCTTCAATCTAGTCTCTATTAATTTTTTTGTTAACTCGTCAATACTATCTTGATTATGAGACGCACTTGCCTCTATTTTCGCAAAATTGCCAATACCCGCTAATTTCAAATACCATTCACCATTATTTTTTTGCAAAATAATATGCTTATCAGTTACACTGGTATCTTTCTCACTATCAAACCCTCCATCAAAAATACACTGCAAACCAAATTGTGATTCACTCCAACAAAATAAATCCATTTTATCGCCAAAATGTGTTTTTAACTTTCTAAATGCCTCTATATTATCCCGCAACCATTTAAACTCCATTTCCAACCCTTTGATTTGAGCACTTTTTTCAACATCCGTTCTAGGTGAAGATGGCGATAAAAATTGTTCATTCAAATGGTAATAATGCCGATTGGCATAGGCAGTATTCATAAAACAAAATTTCTCAACGTCAAGAGCGGAAATTTCGCCTATAACTGCATCAATCTTTCGCATCAGACCATCACCACTATGTTCTATAGGATAAAAACAACCAGAATTTGTACTAGTGCTCGCTACGATAGGATCTTCTTGCCAAAGACAACTTACTGCAAAAATAATCTTGCCTAACCTAGGTTTGATTGGAAGACTCATAGATGTAACATCACAACTACTGGACGATGCTGATCTTGAAAATAAGGTATTACTACTACCTAATGAAAGTAATTGTTGGATGGGGGCAAAAGGAGCCAATGGATTAGGCGAATCGGGACAATAAAATTTCAAATTATTACTACCTAATAGAGTTAAAGATTCATCTCTCCCAGTACCATGAGATATAGCGAATTCAGATAATGGTGGTGTATTAAATGAGCAATCACTACTGCTTGAACTTAGGGTTGGACTTGAAGTTAAATTTCCTGGTGTCTCAACAATAGGGGACTCGGATGAGCGTTTGGAGATCGGTGAAATATGACTACCACTTGAATCGTGGGGTGACCTTGAAACAGCGTTAAACATATAAATACCTCTTATCCATATCAAAACAAGTTATCTTGCTTCATAACAGCTTAATTTGTATAAAGCTATGCACTTCAAATAACTAAATTCAAAACATGCAAATTAAATTTCATTTAAAATCAATACGTTAATTTAAAAACATTTTACTTTTCAAAAATCCCGAGTAAATCACTGCAATATACCGTAAGCCACGGGCTTAATAACGGCAGACCGTAGTAAACGCAGACTTTATAGTTTGTGTACAACACATACTGCCCTCACATCGGATTGACCATAGTTTTAATACACACTAAAACTTGCAGTTACTATATCTGCGATCAGAGATCTTACTTAAGATTTTATTAAATATAAATCAATGCGTAAGAATAGGGATAACCGCGTTAATTATGGCATAAATAAAGCATTAAAGCAAGATCCATGATTACATGTAGTACAGAAAAAAGAATTATAACCCTCTAAAAAAAAGATATTTTAAGCTTTTTTTTAATAGTTGTTACCTGCTAAATAATAGAGAGCGCAAAAACAAAAAAACAGATGTTACTTGGATAATAAAAGTAGCCCTTAAATAGCAAACAGCAACAACAAATCATCCAAAAATCTGCGTCCTAACGCAGTGGTTATAAAATGAGAGGAATTATATTCCAATAACTTTTTCTCTTGGGCACTTTTTAAAATTTTGTTGATTTTTGTAAGATCGAGAAAAGTTCGCTCAGTAAATAAATCTATGGGTATCGGTTCATGCAAACGCAATGCATTGAGCATAAACTCTAAAGGCAGTTCGTTTTGAGAAACAACTTGGCAGGTTGCATTCCGATTATCAGGTGAAGATATATACTCTTCGCATTTTGGTTTTCCGCGTTGTTGGCTTCCTCGCTCGTTGCCGTCTAGCGGAAAATCCAAACTGCTCGAGTCTATTTGTGCTAACCCTGGAAACCTGTTTTCGTTTAGTATATAACTTTGCGGATTGGCTAATTTACTATAACGAATAATCTCACTACTAACAGTATCTGTTATTTTGCCGTGGGCGCCAGCGCCAATGCCTAAATAATCACCAAATTGCCAATAATTATAATTATGCTGACAACGATAGTGCGATTTACTATACGCTGATATTTCATATTGCTGCATACCACTATCGGCAATAACCGCAACACCCTCCTCTTGCATCTGCCACAATAAATCCTCATTAGGCAATACTGGTTTTTGGCGTCCAAAAACCGTATTTGGTTCAATGGTTAGTTGATACCAAGAAAGATGAGTTGCTCCCAAGTTTAACGCTGTTTTTAGATCAAAAATGGCATCACTAAGGTTTTGTTGTGGCAATCCATACATAAGATCGATGTTAAAATTGAAAAAACCAGCTTTTTGCAAATAATCAACAGCCATAAGAGCTTGTGCGGCATCATGAATGCGCCCTAAAGATTGTAATTTTTGATCCTGAAAACTTTGCACGCCAAGAGAAATGCGATTAATACCTAAAGAGCGCCAGGCTACGGCTTTATTCAGATCAAAAGTAGCTGGATTTGCTTCAAGAGTAATTTCCATATCCGAAGAAAAACTTATCTTTTGCTGCAAAACTTGGAAAAAATTTTCCCAAGTTTTTGAAGAAATAAGACTCGGAGTTCCGCCGCCAATATAAATTGCACTGATTGCTCTGCCCTGCAACCACCTTACAGCATCGTTTTGTAAATCTTTTAATAAGGCATCTATATAAGCTTCTTCAGGAATGTTGCTTACTGACGATGTATAGGAATTAAAATCACAATACGGGCATTTTTTTAGACACCAGGGAATGTGAATATAGAGCGTAATGGGGATATTGTTCAAAG
>MGXG01000112.1:3983-6254 GCA_001801285.1 Gammaproteobacteria bacterium GWE2_37_16 | reverse complement strand
TTTTTCTTGTAAGGTTTTTTCTTGTTGTAAATCTTTCATTGCACAAGTATAGCAGCTTATAAAAAATAAGCTAGCTTATTTTTTCTCAATGCCTTATAATATTACCAAGTTCATCTTGATAGTTATCAAAATGAGGTAGTGTATATTCTTTGTATCGTTCCAAAATCTCATACCGCACGTTATTATCAACATTGTCTTTCACCTTTTGCATGATGTTGCTATTAAGCAAAGTTTTTCCTTCTAAAAAGTGCTGATAATCAAGTTGAATTTTTTGAAATTCATATCCAGCTGGAATTAAATATTTTCCCATAACATCATTCAGCTTTTTACCCATAGAATTTAATAGATTTTCACCAAAACCTTCCGTTTGAGGTTTCTTATATAAAATGTCATGGTTGGTTTCAGACCATGCATGATTAAGAATAGTGTGAATTTGTATCTCGCACCATAATCCATCAAAATCTTGATACTCTGGTAAAAATGTCTTTTCTGGTTTTAACTTAACCAAATAATGGTTTGCTGTATACTGAGCATTCGCAGAATCCGCATCTTTGTTATGATAGAAAATTTTGCTTCTTTTATAATCAACGTCAAAATTATCACGAATTATTCCAGATTGAATAAACCTAGTTACATCATTGTTGTAATAAAATATTATGCGACACCCAGCAAGATCCTTAATTTCTTCTTCAATTTTATCTGAATCAACGACCGATAGATTTTTCAACTTTTCTTGTAATGAACCTATGTTTTTTGCTCTGTATTGTATTTGCTGCAAATGATATTTTTCTTGGGCAATAGATATCCCAAGTATATTCTTTACGGTTTCTGCAAAACGCTCATAAAGTTCTTTTTTACTATCTTTATATTCTTGTATATTCATATATCCGATTCTATTTTTTCACTAAAATACAAACGCCAATCCATGTTACTTTTTGTCCTGTTAAAATTTTTATCGACACGTAATGGAACTAGACGGAGCTTTTGTTTATTTAGCCGATGCTTAAATAAACCAACAATTTCCTTATCCGCATCTACAAATTCTAACAAATACCCAAGACGCTGTATATCTGGTAATTCCAAACTCATATTTTCAAAAATCTGCACGAAATTATTTTTATCGAATTTTTCCTGTAATTCGCTTAATACAGTTGCAATATTATTTAAATATCCAGCTGGTTTAATATAGCGTACTAAATCAAAAGCCGTTATTTCTGGTATTGAAACATTCATATAACCAGTAGGGGTTTTTATTGGCTGATAACTTGATAATGAAATTTGCTTTTTAGTATAAAACTTTATTAAAAATTGTCCGACTTTAACTGGTCGCAAAGCTTTATTAGTTATTATCTGAAAAACCTGCGGTTGCTGATGCGCTGCCCCATATAACGCTGCAGCAGAAAGTAATCCAACGTAATATGGTTGCTCATAAAATTTCATAAGCGAATCGATAAACCATGTTATTGGCGGCGCACCAACTTCAAGATATTCCGTTGGGACAATAACATAAAAATTACGCGTAGGTCGGATAAGACGTTTCTTCTTAATGAGGCGTAGTGCAGCGAATCTAAGAGCATCATTACTACAGCCTAGAACAGTAAGTGCTTCCATTCGTGTAAAAGTATATCGCCCTTTTACTTGTAGAGTATTTAGGTAATTTTCTAATGTTATCTTAGAGTGTTTCATTAGCATAATGTATCACTTATTAATACATTATGCAAATTTCAAATAGTAAGTATATGCGAAATATGCGGTAACATATTCTGTCGCAAAAATGTATTGTAATTAATCACTTTCGCACCATACTTTTGCAACAGAACCAAAGACCCTAAAAGTCTATTGCAAAGGACAACACTACTTGCTATGCTTTTCAACATGACACACTTAATCACCTACAACCAAGAACCAGAAAAAGTCATTTTAGTGCACGTTGACTTTAGCACTAACACCGCCAAAGAAAGCAACCAAGAAGACCTCGCGGAATTTCAGGAATTGGCAAGATCTGCTGGCGCCCATGTTGTAGCTATAATTACTGCGGCAAGATCGGTTCCAGATATCAAATATTTCGTCGGTTCCGGTAAAGCTGAGGAAATACGCATGCAGGTAGCTGCAAATTTGGTAGATTTAGTTATTTTCAATCACGCTTTAACACCCGCCCAAGAACGTAATTTGGAAAAATTATTTCAATGCAGGGTAATCGACCGCACGGGGTTGATTCTTGATATTTTCGCACAACGAGCACGTAGCTTTGAGGGAAAATTACAAGTCGAA
>MGXG01000112.1:0-3902 GCA_001801285.1 Gammaproteobacteria bacterium GWE2_37_16 | reverse complement strand
CGCGGCGGTCCTGGTGAAAAACAATTAGAAATCGATCAACGTTTAATTCGTAAACGCATTATCACCATCAAAGAACGCCTAGCTAAAGTTCACACACAGCGCACCCAAAGCCGTCGTGCACGCAAACGCTCTGCCATGCCAACCATTGCTTTGGTTGGCTATACCAATGCCGGAAAATCCACTTTATTTAACAGCCTCACCACTGCCGATACTTATGTTGCCGATAAACTTTTTGCCACACTAGACCCAACTTTACGCAGCATTGACCTTCACGGTTTTGGAAAAATATTCTTAGCGGACACGGTCGGTTTTGTGCGTCATTTGCCACATGATTTAGTCGATGCTTTTCGCGCCACCTTAGATGAAACTCGCGAAGCACGATTATTGCTACATATTGTCGATGCTCATGATCCAGAACATCAAGAAAAAATCCTTACTGTCAATACCGTTTTAAAACAAATCCATGCCGACAAAGTGCCACAACTTTTAGTCTACAATAAGATAGATCTTTTAGAAGATACAAAAGCACGCTGTGATTACAATGAGAACGGCACTCCAAAAAGCGTTTTGATCTCAGCAAAATCCAATAACGGTCTTGATTTGTTACTTAATGCAATCAGAACTATTTTATCAGCAGCGTATCAAACTTTCACTATTGAATTACAGCCAAACGAAGGGCAATTACACGCTTTGCTTTACGAAAATGGTGCTGTCTTGTCCGAAAAAATCACTAAAAATGGCTTATGGCGTTTAACCTTGAGTTTACCGCCAGAATCAGCGTTATTAAAATTGGTGGAACCGCATCTTAAAACCAAGTGAAAAAATTGGGCTTTGTCAACACTGAGTCCAAATAAATAAAACTGCTGATTTATAACCCACTTGCACCCTAAAAATCCACCAAAACTGATGGAAATTACCATTTTTACCTGTTTAAAGCTAATAAAAAAACAACTGAAACACCACTTTATGCTGGTGAGGACTGAGTCTTGACAGAACCGGTATTTGTCAAGAAAGTTGTCGCCTCAAATTTTCAATTAGCCAATCTCAACTGTAACAAGAATAAAGTTTCCGTCCGCAATTTTGCCTTGACCCATTCCTTTTGCTTAGCATCAAGTAACTCTCCTATTCCGCTAAGAATATGCCGATCGTTCATTTTCTCTAATCCACCAATACACTTCTTTATAAAATCTCGTAATGACATATCCGTTCTTTTCTCAACAATATCCTTGTTTATCGACCAGTTATTTTTCAAAAAAAACCAAACATCATAAATATCACGATTAGTTTTGCCGAGTCGCTCGTACATCGCCACCAGCTTATGCGCAAACATATCTTCACGAACCATTACCAGCATTGAAATACCAAGATAGGTTTTGATTTCATAGCGAGAACCAAAAGATCTACGGTTAATTTCCACCTTAATATTGTGTGCTTTTTCTTCATATGAAAGCAAAAAAAACAAACTGAATCTTTTTTTGCGAGCATCTTTTATTGTTCCATAATTTTTCACAATTTCAGTAATTCTTGTAAAAACATGTTCTTCTTTTTCTTCATCAATAAGATCAAAATCAAGATCAGTAGAAAAACGTGCCAAATCATAAAAAATATATGCAGCCGTACCACCCTTAAATCCCAAAAAAGGCGCAATAGTTGTGTCAGAATAAATGTCCTTTAAAATCTGAATCATTATATTTTTATGTAGAGAATTATTTAGTGTCATAAAGCTCTTTTACTTTTTTGTTCATTCTTTGATTTTGATAGATGGGCAATATAGCAAAAACCTTATCCCAATCTAAAGGTACTAAATTATCGAAATAATAGTCTTTGTTAATATAAAGCGTGTCCAAAAATGCTCGCTCCTTAGTTGCAACAGAACACTCCTCTTTATTTTCCACACCAATATTATTGGTAAGTATCAATCGTTTAATTTTTTTAAATGAGTATACTTGGCTATCGCAAACAATATCTCTAGTCAAATATGAAGCTACAAAAATCCTGTCATAGTATTGAAAAACAATTCCTTCTTTTGCCAAAACAGTCTCAAAACTTACATAGGCGGGTGTAATTATTTTTGTTGCTAATTCCAGCTTATTATAATCTTTATCTTTTACGTAAATTCCACGACGAAGGCTAAGGAGTTTTTCTTTTTTTATGTAATAATTAATTCGCACTCGAGTTGTATTTGTACCCGCTTCACGCCATAATAATGCGATTTCTTTAAACGTAAAGACGGTTTTTTTTGCCCGTAATATTGCGTCAATATAATTTCCTTTTTGCATAAATGTAAACCAAACATTAGTTTAATACTAATATTCAGTTTACATTACACCAGAAATAAAGACAAGAATCTATTGAAAAAACTATTCATTCTAATTTGTGGTACAATTAAATATCAAATTAGAAGTAGGAGAAGACCATGCCTAAACATATTTTAATTTTAAATGGTAGCCCCCGCCATAACGGCAATACTGCCAATCTAATCAGCTGGCTAAATAATACTTTACAAAATGCAAAACACACTGTAAGCCAGCATGATCTTTATCCATTAAATTTTAAAGGCTGCAAACACTGTGATGCCTGTAAAAAAAATTCAGCAAAACCAGCCTGTATTTTACAAGATGATTTCACTCCGATTTTAGAAGACATTGTGGCTGCTGATATCATAGTTATCGCAAGTCCTATTTACTGCTGGTCTTTTTCCGGCTGTATGAGTACAGCTCTCGACCGCTTCTATTGTTTATTTAAACGCAAAGGTCCTAGTCTCTTTGCAGGAAAAAAGTTTGTCGGTCTTTTTACTGCGGGCGGTGATTATTTTGATGGTATGGAATTATGTGTTACTGGTTTAAAAGAACTGACCCAACATGGACAGGCTGAATATGTCGGTACCGTAAGCGCTATTTTCTGTGATGATAAACCAATGCAAGAACAAAAACAGCGTTTAACTGAAGCCTTGACAGATTTAGTGACAAAACTATAGACAAAATTTTATCTACAATTAGGTCGTCTTCTTGCTAAAACCTAGCAGTATCACACTGGATCAATCGGGGTCAAATCGGGGGCACACTTGCCATTCTGCCATTCTCGCTACTCTTTGATCAAGGATCTTCTATAATACATATCCCACATTTCACTTTCTCATTAAAAGAAAAAAGGTATGTGTCCCCAAAAGAATGTCAGAATGGCAAGTGTGACCCCGAAGGTCCAAAGGTCGAAGGCTCCGAAGGTTGACCTAGAAGGTTACAAAAGTGCCAAGTGACAGGCATACCACCGTAATGGTACAATCCACTTAAATTTTTACCGCACAACTCTTGGAGAAAGTAAAAAAATGAACCATAAAACCACGCACTTTGACACTCTAGCCATCCACGCTGGCGAAGAAAAAGACCAAAATCAAGCACTCAATGCGCCAATTTACATGTCGTCAACTTTTACCTTTGACAGTATTCAGCAAGCAGATGACACATTTAGTTTTAAACGTAAAGCCTATGTTTACACAAGAGGCGGCAATCCAACCATTAATTTACTGGAAAGACGCGTCGCTGCTTTAGAAAATGGTGTTGACAGTGTCGCTTTTGCTTCAGGCATGGCAGCAATTACTAGTGTTTTACTTTCTTTGGTAAAACAAGGAGATAACATTCTTGCTCACTGTAATTTATATGGCTCAACTTATTCAGCTATTCGAGATTTGTTTGCCAAGTTCGGCATCAGCGGCAACTTTGTCGATATGACTAACTTGGAAACCGTACGCCAATCCATCAAACCCGAAACTAAAGTAATTTATTTTGAAACTCCCACTAATCCTTCTTTGGAAATTCTTGATATTGCAGAAATCGTCAAAATCGCCAAAGAATTTAATATTAAAGTTGTTATCGATAATACTTTTGCCACTCCTTTCTTGCAAC
>MGXG01000111.1 GCA_001801285.1 Gammaproteobacteria bacterium GWE2_37_16 | reverse complement strand
CCGATAAATTGACGGCTCGCTTTATATTTACGTATAAAGGTTTTCGCTTTCAAGAGCTTTTTTCTACCAATCGTTCATTATTGCGTTTATGTTTTGGTTTTCATGATGTAAATCAGGAGAAAATTTTCCAAGCGGATGCACAAAGCAAAAGAAAAGTAGTAACAGGCGAGAGAACTTTGTATGCGTTGCGGCAATTTAATCCAGAAAGTATAGATAAACTAACTATTGATCAAGTATTTACACATAATGTTAGGGTTAGGGACGACACTGGTAGATTGCCATGGTTGGGTAGTTCATTTGTGCTACCGGCAATATCATTGTTGTCACCGGCAATGGGGCGTTCGCCACAATTAAAAAAGACAGCTATGCCAACTGTTTTGCCTAGTTCTTCTACCGAAGTAGACCGTTTACCTAAAACATCGCTACTGCAGCCACAGCCATTTTATTTCTCAGGTTCTCCGATGGTGCGTCATCCTTTACGTGATATTGCACGGCAAATGGGTAATAACTTTTTACCTTCTCCGCCACCCCTGTGCGTTTCACCCGTTTCACTCAGAAGACCATTAGGGTTGATAGATAACATTCCGTTAAATAATTTGCAGCAAAGTAAAGTAAAGACATCACCATTATTTTTACATGTGCACCCTAAAGCGCAAGCGTCAGGGTTGGTTGACAGGCTGGAGACATCATCGCCATTATTTCCGCAGTCTTTACCGGTAACGAACAGTCCTTGTTTCAATGCTGTTGCAACGCCATCGGCACCAAAAACTAGGTCGTTTTTTTCTTTTGATACCATCGTTTTACCTAGCCAGTTGCGACGAATTACTTTTCCACGGTTTTCTTCCATGTGGGAAAAACAGCAGGCTGATAAAGTTCAGCGTAATATACTAAACGAAAACAGATTTCCAGGGTTAGCACAAATAGACTCGAGCAGTTTGGATTTTCCGCTAGGCGGCAACGAGCGAGAAAGCCAACAACGCGGAAAACCAAAATGCGAAGAGTATATGCCCAATTCACACAGTGTTCTTGATAATAAGAGCGGACGTTAAATGGTTTTATTAAACAACACGGATTGCACTACTTTGCAACCACTTGCCGCGCGCATGCGTCCTTGTACGGTTGATGAGTTTTTTGGGCAAAGCCATTTGCTGAGCAGGGGGCGTCCGTTGCGTCAGGCGATTGAGAATAAAATTGCGCACTCGATGGTTTTATGGGGACCGCCTGGAACTGGTAAAACTACTTTGGCAAAATTGTTGGCAGCTAGTACCAAGGCTCGTTTTGAAACGTTGTCAGCGGTTTTGGCTGGAGTAAAGGATATTCGTGAAATCGTAGTTCGGGCACAAGAAGCACGTAAGATAAATGGTCAGGCAACTGTGTTATTTGTTGATGAAGTGCATCGTTTTAATAAATCCCAACAAGATGCTTTTTTACCGTATGTTGAAGATGGAACTTTAACCTTAATTGGCGCAACTACTGAAAATCCCTCTTTTGAACTTAATAGTGCTTTACTCTCACGAACTCGGGTTTATGTTTTAAAACCACTTTCCGTTGCCGAAATACTTTCCATAATTGATCTAGCATTGAGCGATGTGGAGCGTGGACTTGGTAAGCGTCAAATAGAAATACCTTTAGAATTACGCCAACGTTTGGCAGAAGCCGCTGATGGTGATGCGCGTCAGGCTTTGAATTTCTTAGAAATTTGTAGTGATTTTGCCGTTCCTAAAACCGAAGGGCAGGGCGAAGTGATTACCGAAGAAGTTTTGCAGTCAGTTTTGACTGATGGAGTTCGACGTTTTGATAAACATGGGGAAGTTTTTTATGATCAAATTTCGGCATTGCACAAAGCAGTGCGCGGCTCTTCGCCTGATGCGGCGCTTTATTGGTTGGCACGAATGCTGGATGGTGGCTGTAATCCAGAATATATAGCCCGTCGTGTATTGCGTATGGCAAGTGAAGATGTAGGCAATGCTGATCCAGGTGCGCTCAATTTAGCTGTAAATGCGTGCGAAGTTTATCAACGCTTAGGTTCGCCTGAAGGTGAATTGGCAATTGCCCAAGCTGTTGTCTATATGGCTTGTGCCCCAAAAAGCAATGCCGTTTATGTCGCTTTTGGAGCGGTAAAGGAAGATATTGAAAAATATGGTTCATTGGAGGTACCATTACGTTTCCGTAATGCGCCAACCAAGTTAATGAAAAATCTTGGGTATGGGAAAGAATATCGTTATGCGCACGATGAACCAGACGTTTATGTTGCTGGTGAGCGCTATTTTCCTGATGACTTACCTGATAGGCAATATTATTATCCGGTGCAACAAGGCTTGGAGATTAAAATTGCTGAAAAATTAGAGAGGCTGAAGGATATGGATAAGAAAAAAGCGTAAAATGGGAAAGAATTATGACTAAAGTTGTAACCAATTGATTTATATAATAATTATACTTACATATTTTAAAAAAGCTCTAATTTAAAAACGTAGCCACAGGCCTTTAATCTGCGCTGTAAAAAACGCAAGCTAAAGCTTGCAGCTACAGGCTTGTGATTGTCTTAAAATTTTATATTATTCAACAAAAACTTCCTTTCTTTGCATTTTTTGCGATTTTGTTAAATAATATGCACCAGTTAACGTAGGCTAAAGCTTACAGCTATATTAATGTACATACTTTTGGAGATATTAAAATGCCATCAATTCATGAAATCAAAGCTCGCGAAATTATTGATTCGCGTGGTAATCCTACTATTGAAGCCGACGTAATACTTAGTACTGGTGTTATGGGGCGTGCTATTGTTCCATCCGGGGCTTCTACTGGTTCACGCGAAGCTCTAGAGTTGCGTGATGGTGGTGCTCGTTATTTAGGTAAAGGCGTTTTGAAAGCTGTAGCGAATGTCAATGGACCATTGCGTGAGGCTTTACTTGGCGCTGATCCAACCCAGCAAACTGTGTTAGATGACTTAATGATTAAGCTTGATGGTACGGAAAATAAAAGTAAATTTGGCGCCAATGCTATTTTGGCGGTTTCGATGGCCGTTGCTCGTGCAGCAGCTAATGATGCTGGGTTACCTTTATATCGATATCTAGGCGGTGAAGGACCATTTGTTTTGCCAGTACCAATGATGAATGTTATCAACGGTGGTGCGCATGCTGATAGCGGTCTTGATATTCAGGAATTTATGATTTTGCCTGTTGGTGCTCCAACTTTTGCTGAAGCAATACGCTACGGCGCAGAAATTTTCCATACTTTAAAGAAAATTTTGACTAAAATGGGACAGAGTACTTCGGTTGGAGATGAAGGTGGTTTTGCCCCACATTTGAAATCCAATGAAGAAGCTTTAGAAGTTATTTCACAAGCGATTAGTCAAGCCGGTTATCAACTTGGTAAAGATATTTTCTTAGGTTTAGACGTTGCTGCGTCAGAATTTTATGAAGACGGTCATTATAATTTAAAATCAGAAAATAAAAAATTAACTTCTGCGGAATTTGTCGATTACTTGGCGAATTTAGTTGCTAAACACTCAGCTTTAATAAGTATTGAAGATGGTTTGGCAGAAGGTGATTGGCATGGTTGGAAAATGTTAACCGAGAGACTTGGCGATAAAATTCAACTTGTCGGTGATGATCTTTTTGTAACCAATACCAAAATTTTCCAAAGAGGTATTGACGAAGGTATTACTAATGCAATCTTGATTAAACTTAATCAAATAGGCACTTTAACTGAAACCTTGAATGCAATAGAAATGGCAAAACGCGCTGATTACGCGGCGATTATTTCCCATCGTTCAGGCGAAACTGAAGATACTACGATTGCAGATTTGGTTGTTGCAACAGGTACTGGTCAAATCAAAACTGGTTCATTGTGCCGTACCGATCGTGTTGCTAAGTACAACCAATTGATCCGTATTGAACAAGAAATGAATGGTAAAGCTATTTATGCTGGTCGTAGGGCTTTTTCCAAATTGAAATAAAATCAATAAATATTTTCTAATATATTAATTTATATAGTAATTTATTCCACATATCTTGATTTTGTATGAAACCAGCTACCAAAACCTTACTTGTATTTTTGGCTTTGGTGCTGGTTTTCTTTCAATATCGGCTTTGGTTTGCAGAAGATGGCATCATAAAAACCTGGCATTTCAAAAAAAATATTGCCGATCAGGTGACACAAAATCAAATTATACGACAACAAAATAAAATTTTACTAAACGATA
Organism: Gammaproteobacteria bacterium GWE2_37_16; assembly: GCA_001801285.1. Lineage (GTDB taxonomy): Bacteria > Pseudomonadota > Gammaproteobacteria > UBA9339 > UBA9339 > GWE2-37-16. The sequence goes on along the minus strand of MGXG01000111.1, from coordinate 1,950 downwards.
TCCAAGATCTCAAACAGGGTGGTAGTGCAATTGAAGAGCATGCTCGCAATGATTTGGGAATGATCAAGGAAGGAGAAATATTTTATCGGACGGTGAAAAAATGAAGGAATTAATTAATGAACGAATTTTGGTATCGCTGTGTGATGCTTTTTATGTTTTTTGAATTTGAAAATTAACATATTGATTTGTATAACAAACGTATTTATAAATAAAATAGTCAACTGCCCTGAAGGGGTAAAATAGAATAACCCAGTCCAAACGAGCGTGAGCGAGTTTCGGGCTGGCACATTAAATGAAAATTGTATGTTCACCCCAATTCCTACCCGTATTGTCGGTCCAATTAAAATTAAAGCTGAAGATTTTAGCACTGAAATTAATGTGCCTTTGGCAACCTTTGAGACACCGCTTTGGCCATCGGTTGATCGTGGTGCCCGTGTTTCACGTTTAACAGATGGTATACAGGTGACCTTGTTGTCAGACTGTATGACACGTTCGATATTATGTGAAACCAAAAACGCTGCCAGTGCAGCAAAAATTTTGCATGAATTAGTAGGGCGGAAAGTTGAGTTGGAAAACATCGCCGCTCAAAGTAGTGCCTTTGCTAAGCTTCAAGATTGGCGCGGGGAGGTTGTTGGTAATTTGCTGTATTTGCGTTTTGCTTTTACGACAGGAGATGCATCGGGGCACAATATGACAACCAAGGCGGCTGAAAGTTTGTTGAATTGGCTTTTGCAGCAATATCCTGGTTTGCAATATGTTTCCTTGTCAGGTAATTATTGCACTGATAAAAAAGTTTCAGCGGTCAATGGCATCCTTGGGCGTGGTAAATCGGTTGTAGCGGAAATAGTGATTGCAAAAGAAATTTGTTGGCGACAATTGCACGTTACGGCTGATGCTGTAGTTGCTTTAAATGTGAAAAAAAATTTAATTGGTTCGATTTTGGCAGGCAGTATACGTAGTGCCAATGCTCATTTTGCCAATATGTTATTGGCATTTTATTTAGCTACAGGTCAGGATGCGGCTAATATTGTTGAGGGTTCGCAAGGAATTGTTTATGCGGAAAATCGTAATGGAGACCTGTATTTTTCCGTGAATCTTCCCAATATTATAGTTGGTACAATTGGTAGTGGTAAAGATTTGCCATTTGTACGTGAAAATTTAGCATTATTGGGTTGCACTGAAGAGCTTGCTCCAAGCAAAAATGCACAGCGTTTAGCTTTAATTGCGGCAGCTACAGTGTTATGTGGTGAGCTTTCTTTGCTGGCGGCCTTGGCGAATCGAGGTGAGTTGATGAGAGGACACTTGGCGCTAGAAAGGAAATAGGAGTTAATATTAATTTATAAATCACTACAAATAACGTAGCCGCAGGCTTTGGCCCGCGATATATTATGTGCAATAATTGTAGACTACGCAGACTAAAGTCTGCGGCTACAGTCTGCGGCTACGGAATCGTTATTTATATTAATTACCCAACAACGTTCGTGATGTTTTTATATGAATTAAATTACTATATTTATCAACTTCCTACTTTAAAGTTCCAAAAAAATACAATCACAATTAGTAATTAAAAAAGTTATGTATTACGGAATTGACTATTTAAGTTTTTATACACCAAACTATTACCTGGATCTGCAAGTTTTAGCAAAAGCGCGCGGTGTTGATCCTGAAAAGTTTTACCTTAATCTGGGGCAAGACAAGATGGCTATTTTGCCGCCTGATGAGGATGTTGTCACTATGGCGGCTAATGCTGCCAATCGTATTATTAGCCGTTTATCCAGAGAAGAAATCGCCGATATTGAAATGCTTTTATTTGCTACGGAAAGTGGTATTGACCTTTCCAAGTCGGCTGGTATTTATGTTCATCAATTGCTTGGTTTATCACATCGTTGCCGAGTAGTTGAGTTAAAACAGGCATGTTATGGTGCAACTGCTGGCTTACAGTTAGCGATG
>MGXG01000110.1 GCA_001801285.1 Gammaproteobacteria bacterium GWE2_37_16 | reverse complement strand
TATTGGCAGGAATATCAATGCCATCTTGTAAAAATATTTTTGCCTGGCGGTAGAGCGGTAAATGATGATCGTATTTGCTTATAATGACTTCGGTAATTAAACTTGCTGCAGCTAGACATTTAGCTATAGGAGCTTCAGGCTTATGTGCCATACTAACCGTTGAGCAGGAACGACAGGTATATTTTGGACAAACATGTTCAATAACTTTGACAGTGGCTGGAATATACTCCAGTTGCTCCGATACATCCTCACCAATTTTTTCCAGCTCCTTACCACAACATTTACAGGTTTTTTCTTCATTTGTTAAATCATGCACAACGCGCTCACGTTCTAGCTTGCTGGTATCAATCCTACGACCTTGGCTGTAACAACGATTATAAGTAATGGTTTGAATTTTCGGTGGGTTAGGCTTTTCTTCTGTTACTTCTAAAATTCCATCAAATAAATTAAGTTGTTTTAAATTAGCTTCCGTCTTTTTGCCAAATTGTCGTTGCTTTCCAAGCTTAATTTGCTCTTCAAACCATTGGATTTTTCTTTGTGCTTCAGATAGGTTTTTTTCTAAACGATCATTTTCTGTAGCAAGAGAAGCAACAACTTGATAGGTGTCTAAAAGCTCGATGTTTGCTGGTGAAAATCCATGTCCATAATTGAAAATTATAGCATAAAGTTTAGGTTTTTCCTAAAAAAATGTGCTAAATTTTGGCTCTTCCCAAGTGGATAAAAGTTGCCAATCTAACCCGGCAATTAGCCAGTTTAATTGCTTTACATCAATATTGATTTTGTTGCCAACCGTACGGATAAAAAACTTGCCTTTTTCTAATCTTTTATACAACAAGACAAAACCATTGCCATGCCAACCAAGCACTTTTATTCTATTGCAAGCGCGGTTATAAAAAACATAGATCCCTTGGTCTGGCTTTTCCTGCATGGATTCCATTACCAAAGCACAAAGACCATCGGTAGCTTTACGTAAATCTACTGGGCGGTCAGCAATTAGAATAGTACAGCCTGTAAAGAAATCCGCATTATAGTAACCCCTTTATTAGACCAATAAAAAAGTCCTTTTTTGCAACTATTTTTATGCTAATGCCGCTTGGCAACGTAACTTCTACTGTTTCGTTATTGCTCATAGCAGTAACTTGTGAAAATTTAAACGGTTGCTTCTTTTGTTCCAAACTTAGCCATCTACTTAGCGTTTTTACATTTAGATCATGTTTTGCACAAAATACTTTCTGCGTTAAACCGCTAGCACGCCATTTTTCACAATACTCTCTGCGTTCTTCTGCATTGTATTCCAAGTTTTTCTCCAATTTGGTTAATAACGTGGCTATCTTACTGCAGGAACTTTTTATAAAATAGGTGGGATTTTTAGGCGTTTACGGATTTTTAGATGTTTACACCCCCTTGGTCTTTGGGCAAGGTTCCAAATCAAAACCCGCGCCAATTAACCACGCAAGCTAACTTTAAGAGTGCGTGGTTACACAGAAAGGGAGTGCTTAACTTTTATTTTCGTTAGCAGTATTAACAATGATAGTCGGTTCTTGTTGTGGTGATGGAAGATTTTGTTGTACCTGATGATTGGTAACAACATCTTGTTTTGGAGTGCTGCTATTTTGGTTTTGATAATTTTCGTAGTTGCGTATTCTGACAACATTCGCCATTTCGTTGTAATTTTCTGTAGGTGGCGACAAATCATCGGGTGCCATATTGGTTGTGGAATTAATAGGATTTGGAATGTTGATATTAGAATTTGATGGTGAGAAATCAGATCTTGGTGGACGTGGCCGGTTACTGCCACCGCGTATGCCGCGTCGTGTATTGGGATTGGTTGGGTGGTTGCCAACGTTGCTAATACTACCCCTGCCACTTGCATTACTGCCAGTGGTTTCCGTGCTACTTGATGAGGTTGAGGCAATGTTGCCACTCGTGGTTGTTCTATCCCGGTTTGCCCCCGAACCACTACGTGTGCGATTATTTGGTCTGTTACGATTGGTAGAGGTGGATGGTCTACGTGGATTGGTATTGCTGCGACTTGGAAATTTGTTGGTACTGCTTTCTATAGCTTTTGCGGCTGCTATTGCTTTTGCTATTTGTTCTTGTTTTGTGAGAGTTTTTGCTTTTTCTGAACCAAAAATCTTACCAAAAAGTTGCTTGATTTTTTTAGGGATTTCACCACTGCTGTTAGTGCTGGGGCGTGGTGCTGGCTGAATGGCTAATTCATCATGGCGTACCGCTGGTTTGGTGACAGCATGGGCTTTATGTTGAGTCTCTTTAGTTACAGGCATTTTAGCTTCGGCAGTTTCTAAAAGGGTGTAACTAGCATGGCTCTTGGTGGAAGCTTCACTTTTACGTATACGTTTAATGAGATAATTTGGTGATTCAATGGTGGGATTAGGTAAGAGTAAAACTCTTATTTCTTGACGATTCTCGATAATGTTAATGCGATCACGTTTTTCATTAAGAAGAAATGTTGCTAAATCCACTGGTAATTGAACATGAATTTCAGCAGTACTTTCCTTGGTGGCTTCTTCTTCAATTATGTGCAATAAAGATGTGGCTAAAGATTCAATGCTGCGAATACTGCCTTGACCATTGCAACGTGGGCATGTCATGCGTACTGTTTCAGTTAGACTTGGTCTTAATCGTTGTCTAGACATTTCCAATAAACCAAAACGAGTAATGTTTCCAACCTGGACGCGGGCGCGGTCGAATTTCAAGGCATCACGTAATCTGTCGCTAACTTCACGTTGGTTGCGAAGTGGAGTCATGTCGATAAAATCTATAACAATTAAACCTCCAATATCGCGTAATCTTAATTGTCGTGCGACTTCATCTGCAGCTTCTAAGTTGGTGTTGAGTGCGGTTTCTTCGATATCGCCGCCGCCAGTTGCCTTCGATGAGTTAACGTCTATGCTGACTAGGGCTTCAGTGTGATCTATCACAATCGAGCCACCGGAAGGAAGACGTAAAATGCGTTGGTAAGCGCTTTCAATTTGATTTTCAATATTGTAAAAACTAAAAAGTGGAATTTTATCCTGATAAAGTTTAACGCGATCAAGAAATTCAGGTCTTACTTGTTGGATATATTGTCTAGTTCTTTCGTATACTTCTGGGTTATCAACAATAATTTCGCTGATTTCTTGACGTAAATAATCGCGAATCGAGCGAACTAAAACATCACCTTCCTGATAAATCAGACAAGGAGCAGCATTGATTTCTGTGGCTTTACTGATGCTATCCCAAAGTTTTAATAACGCACCTAAATCCCATTTTAATTCTTCTAAGGATTTACCAACACCAGCAGTACGAATGATTAAACCCATGCCTTCAGTTAAGGGTAATTGACTTAATATTTCTCTTAAGTCATCGCGACCTTGACCCTCAATGCGTCTTGAAATTCCGCCAGCCCGTGGGTTATTTGGCATAAGAACCAAATAAGAACCAGCAAGACTTATGAAAGTAGTCAAGGCAGCGCCTTTATTACCGCGTTCTTCTTTTTCGACTTGTACAAGAATTTCCTGACCTTCTTTGAGAACATCTTTGATGTGGGGGTGTGAAAAGTCATCTTCTTTAAATGTTCCTGTGTAGCAAGAACGAGAAACTTCTTTGATTGGCAAGAAACCATGACGATCAGCGCCGTAGTCGATAAATGCAGCTTCGAGGCTTGGTTCTATGTGTATTATGCGTCCTTTATAAATATTGGATTTTTTTTGTTCATTATTGAAGCGTTCTACGTCTAAATCATAAAGCGTATTGCCATTGAGAAGTGCTACACGCAGACCTTCTTCTTGTTCAGCAGCACTGATAAGCATTCTATTAGTTTTGTTATTCATTTTTTATTTGCCTTGAAATGTTCTTTTTTATTAATATTTAGCGCTCAACCATATTTATGGATTTATGGGATCGCCGTAAAAATTGTTTTGATGTTATTGATTTTAAAATCAATTTATTGTTTTCCGTAGTCCTTGTGACCGCAGATTTTAGTCTGCGTTATATAATATTCTCGTAACTACAAGATTTATCTTATGTATTAAGTTTATGTCATAAAACCGAACCGCATACGCAGGCTAAAGCTTGTGGCTACGGGTATACGGTTACAGTTGAAGCGCATATCAAGTCTTGTGGCTGCACATTGCAGTTACGATATTCTGTCACCGTCTCTACCCTGATGCATACTACCAATTTTTCACCTTATAATCAATCAGTTGTTTGGGAGGCATGGTTGAATAGTTTGTAAGAGAGATTTTAAAATTTTTGGATTGCCTGCAGCAAGATTCCCCGTCTCAAAATTTTCCCCACCACGCAAGTCGCTAGCCAATCCGCCTGCCTCTTGAATGATTACTAATCCTGCGGCTATATCCCACTCGCTTAAACAGGATATCCAATATGCGGCATCGATTCTTCCTGCAGCAACATATGCCAGAGATAAAGCAGCTGATCCGATACAACGAAAACCAGCTGTTTGCGGAAACATTTTATTTAAAATGGCTAATTGCATTGGCATATCTTCACGTTTTTTGTATGGAAAGCCAATGCTGAGTAAACTGCCATTTAAATTGGTTCTACTGCTAACGCGAATGCGGCGATTATTTAAGTAGGCGCCTTCACCACGAGTGGCGGTAAAAAGTTCACCATTTAGTGGATCGTAGATAACGCCATGTGTCAGCTTGCCTTTGTATTTGACGCCAATGGAAACGGCAAAACAGGGCAGACCGTGTATGTAATTAGTGGTTCCATCCAGGGGGTCAATTATCCAGACAAAGTCACTTTGACCGCTGGTGCCACTTTCCTCGCCAAGAAAGGCATGGTTTGGATAGGATTCTTGTATGGTTCGGATGATTTCCTCTTCCGCGGCTTTATCAACTTCAGTGACAAAATCATTAAAGCTTTTTTCACTGATGGTAAGCGTATCGAGACGGTCAAAAGAACGAAGTATAATTTTCCCGGCATTGCGGGCAGCCTTGATTGCTATATTTACGAGTGCGTGCATTTTTTTGTTCTTCCTATAAAATGTTATTAAAAATTTTTAATAAGTGTTAGTTTATTTACCAGTAGTTTGGGGAAATTACAATGTAATTATTAATCGCAAATCTTATGTAAAATAAATTGCTATATTTTTCAACATGTTATTTTTAAATATATAAAAAATAACGATTATTCAGTAAAAAAACCTTGAAAGGGCGAGATAAAGAATTTGTTGTGAATACGATTATATTAATTCTGAAAACATAAAAAAACATAACTCATTAATTTAAAATTCAAAATTTCCACGGAGTTACTTATGCCAATAATAAAAGAAGTTTTAAAAGTTCAGGCACAACTCAAATGTTTATATTCTTTAGATGATATTGGGAAGGCAATGGATGAAGTGGCGGTTTTAATGACAGAACGTCTTGCCGATAAAAATCCCGTTTTTATTTGTTTACTGTCGGGGGCAATTGTATCTTTTGGTAATTTAATGCCG
>MGXG01000109.1 GCA_001801285.1 Gammaproteobacteria bacterium GWE2_37_16 | reverse complement strand
CCATTGGTGTGTATATCAATAAACAAAACAATAATCCGCCATTGCAATTCGATTTGTTAATCGGGATAAAAAGTTGAGAATGGCGTTAATTATACATACCCCATCTTGAAAAAGAAAGAATAACAAGAGAAAATACTATGATTTCACTTAAGATAAACTTACATTTACTTAAGGCTTGATTAATGAATAAATTTAGTTTGAAATATATTTTTTACTTAAAAAACTCTTAGGTTTTTTAGGCTTTTCCATGTAACTCATGTTCGCGATTTGCTATATATTAAACAACACTATTAACAATTATAAAAAAATTCCCACCCTTTTATTTTACTTGCCCGTCCAATCAAAATATAATCACAATTATCTAAATCTTAAATTCTTCGCAACAGGAATAACCATGCAACAACAAATGCCAGCCCTACGCAAAATAATTATCGCTAGTGCCCTAATTTTATTTTTCTCCTATGCCGCCAATTGCGCCGCAACCACACAGAAAGAAAGCACAGAAACAACAACACAAACAGAACCCGTCCCACAATCAAGCGGTTATTATCAAGAAGGCCTGGCAGCACAAGACGCGCAACAAGAAACTGATAACGATCAAAATGCTTATTCTAACACCGATCCGTACGAAAAATTCAATCGACAAATTTTTGGTTTTAACAGAACTATCGATAAAATTTTAATCAGACCAATAGCCAAAACCTATAATTTCATTTTACCCAATTTTGCCCAAAAAGGCGTAAGTAATTTTTTTGGCAATGTCGGCGAAATACCTAATGTCGCTAATGATATATTGCAAGCAAACCCCGTACAAACTATGTCTGACTTATGGCGCTTTGTAATCAATACCACTGTTGGCATAGGGGGACTTTTTGATGTTGCTTCGCGGATTGGATTAAAATCACATCACAATGATTTAGGGTTAACTTTTAATAAGTGGGGTGCCAAAAATACACCTTACCTGGTATTACCTATCCTTGGTTCGAGCACCATTGGTGACACCGTCGGACTTCCTATAAACTATGAATTACTCACTCTTTGGCCGCATTTAAAACCAAGCGATCTACGTTTGGCACTTTTAGGCACCGAGCTTATAAGTATTCGTAATAGCTTCTTGCCGACTGATAAAATTATCAATGAAGCGTTTGACCCTTATGTCGCTATGCGCAACGCTTACTTACAGCATCGAGTTTATTTATTGCAACGACAGTCCAATTAAACAAATGTATACCAAACGAAAACAGGTTTCTAGGGTTAGCACAAATAGACTTGAGCAGTTTGGATTTTCCGCTAGGCGGCAACGAGTCGAGTTTGAGGAGTGTATTGGACATACATGACTCAAACGAGCGAGAAAGCCAACAACGCGGGAAACCAAAATACGAAGAGTATATATTGATCGGCTTCATACCATTTTGGGCAATAAGCTTGTTAGAATGAATCCTGCAAAAACACATAGTGTTTTCTTTCCGACAAAATGGTTGAGGCAATTAGGTGATACGGCGATCGTTGATTTGTCCAGAGAGTTAGATGTGTATAAACATGTATTAAGGCGATAGTGCTGGAAAAAGAAGGCAGAGTGTGTATTTTTTAAATCCACCTAAAATATGCTGTGAAAAACCGTGATAAAGATTATTACTACGGTACCAATAAGTCATTTATTTTAAAGTGAATTAATGTTTTATTTTTGTTTTTTTAAATCGCGGTAAAAATTTTCATGTACGCCAAGAGCCAGTAAAAGTCTTTCTGCCTCGCTCCATTCGTATGCCAATAACATTTCTTGATGATGTATTTTGAATTTATAAACAAAAACCCCGACCAAATCGCCCCTTTTTTCTTGACCTATTTTAGGATTTTTAATAACAGCACGAATTGCATCATCAACCGCCGCCTTTTCATTAGCATAAAGTTTCTTATAAGCTCTTTTGAAAATTGGCATTTGTCTAATAATTATATCAACCACTTTATTCCCCAAAATTAAATGGTTCTGCCAATGATCTATCAAGCTGTTTCGCAATAATAATGTCTTTAATTAGGTCAATAGGTAAATCTGGGTTATCTAGTGCGCATCTCCCTATCTTTGCCCAATATTCAATTTGATGCGGGATTGAGCGAAACTCAGCACACGCCATCATTTTAGCATCATTATAAATTGTTTCATCAATTCGTATAGGAATTCCCATAATACACCTCACAAAAGTATCTGTTTACTACATTTGTAGTATAACCTGTTAAAACTATTTGTGCAACCTGTTTAGTTTTTAGCAGGAATCGTCTAAAACCCAAAAAGGTTGTTGTATAAGCTTTTTCTTGTTCTTTTTTTGGTTCTGTCAACACTGAGTCCATTTTGTATTTTCAGTATCAATGCACCTTATCTTTACGTGGCTGCTACAAATAATTCATTAAAGTTACTAATTTTGGACGCAATTAACCTGCGTCGCTCTGCTCGCGTTTTATTTTTCATACGGAAACTCTGCCGTATTTCCTCAAATGCCGTGCAAAATATTAAAGCACAAAAAAAGCTTTTAAACCCTTTCATAGCTTTATAGCGTGATTTGATTCCACCGTTTTCTTTTTTATTTGTTGGGTGTTTATTGACTGGCAGTGTGGGCAATGCATTTGATTATCCTGTATTTTTAGAAAATTCAATGATGATCTTAATCAAGCTTGTAGCCAAATATGTAATTTGGACTCAGTGTTGACAAAACCTGAAAAATTCACCCAAACCTAAAACAAGAACGGTAAAATTTTGTCAAAACCCTAGAAGACAACCTTATCTCTGTTAATTAAATACCTTACTCAGATAGGCCCGTCCTGAATCAGCAAAAATAACCAACATCACGTCCGACTCCTTAAGTTTTTTGGCATATTCTAACGCAACATGCATCACCGCGCCGCTGGATAGACCGACTAGATAGCCTTTTTTTGCCAAATCTCTCGTCATGGCAAAAGATACTTCGTCACTGGCAGGAATAATTTCATCAATGACGCTTTTATTTAAAGTATCCGTTATTACATCAACGCCAATTCCTTCGGTTTTATATGCCCTTGGTGCATCTGGCATAGATAATTTAGATGTCAACGCATCAACACCAATGATTTTGATATTCGGGTTTTTCTCTTTTAAATACTTACCAACACCAGAAATAGTCCCACAACTTCCCATTCCTAAAAAACAATGCGTCAAATTACCACCCGTTTGCTTCCATATTTCAGGACCGGTCGTCAAATAATGTGCTTTTAAGTTCTCGGTATTGTAATATTGATTAGGCATGAAAGAATTTTCTATTTGCTGATGCAGTGCTTCTGCTTTTGCGTGATACCCATTAGGATCTTCCAAACTATCTGTATCAGGGCAAACAAATACTTTGGCTCCGTAGGCTTGTAATGTAGCTACTTTTTCTGTACTTGTTCTATTGGGAACGGTAATTATGACATTATATCCTTTAAGAGCCCCAATCATAGCCAAAGCAATCCCCTGGTTTCCAGAAGAGGCTTCCACTATCGTTCCACCAGGACGCAAATCTCCTCTACGCTCTGCTTCCTCTATCATAAAAAGTGCCGATCTATCTTTGATGCTTCCACCTGGATTGGTATGTTCCAATTTTGCCAAAATGGTTGGTTTAATATCGAAATTAAGTCTGACTATAGGGGTATTTCCGATTGCATCAAGAAAAGACTGGTATTGTGCGCCTGTTTTTACATCTAACATATTTATTGCTCCAAATTAACGTTTAAATCTGAATACCATGTATGGTAATTGATGATAAAAAATTAAGTTGATATGAATGTTAGCATTTCCTGTTAACTAGGTGCAATAATTTAAAAACGGTTTTTATTAAAAAATTGGTTCTGTCGCAAATATTATTAAAGACAGAACCACATTTTTTGCTACATCAATACCTAAAGTTGTTATACTATTCATATTGGACTCACCGCTGAATTTAAATAGTTAACGTTAGCATCTAACATGCCTTTTATAGTAATATTTCTATATTGGCACTTTTGATGCTATTTAGTTAGTAAGTGGTCAAGTCCATTTCACCTGCTTTTACAAAACCAATTTTTGGAATATCTTGGTTTGGAAAATTTTAAAAAATAAATAATTTGCACATTTCGAGATAAAATCATATGCGTATTAGTCAATATTTGCTACCCACCTTAAAAGAAAGCCCAAATGATGCTGAAGTCATTAGCCATAAATTAATGCTTCGCGCTGGTATGATTCGCAAAAATGCCACGGGCATATACACTTGGTTACCATTAGGTCTGCGAGTTTTACAAAAAATAGAAAACATTGTTCGCACTGAAATGAATAAAAGTGGTGCACTTGAGCTTTTGATGCCTGCCGTACAATCAGCTGAATTGTGGCAAGAAACAGGGCGTTGGGAGGCCTATGGACCAACATTGTTGAAAATTTACGACCGTCATGAACGCGAATTTTGTTTTGGTCCAACCCACGAAGAGGTCATTACCGATCTTATGCGTAATGAGTTAAAAAGCTACAAACAATTACCCGTTATTTTCTATCAAATTCAAACTAAATTTCGCGATGAAATTCGACCACGTTTCGGTGTGATGCGCGCCCGCGAATTTATTATGAAAGATGCTTATTCTTTTCATTTGGATAATGTATCCTTGCAGGAAACTTATGATCTCATGTATAAAACTTATGGCGCGATTTTCAAACGACTAGGATTGAAATTTCGTGCTGTTTTGGCAGATACGGGAAATATTGGTGGCAATAATTCACACGAGTTTCAAGTGTTGGCTGATTCAGGCGAAGATCTGATAGCTTTCAGCGATACAGGCGAATATGCAGCAAATATAGAAAAAGCGGAAACTCTATTACCAGATTTCACCTTACGCCCACAACCAAGTGCTGCTTTACAAATTATTGATACGCCAAATCAACACAGCATTGCCGAAGTTTGTGCTTTTCTTAATATTCCACCTAAAAAAACCTTAAAAACGCTGGTGGTTGTTGGTAAACATATTCCTTTAGTTGCTTTATTACTATGCGGCGATCATGAATTAAACGAGATTAAAGTCGAAAAAATACCAGAAATCGAAGTTCCATTAAGGCTTGCCGATAATGAATTAATTACAAAAATTTTAGGCTGCAATAGTGGTTCACTTGGACCACTTGATTTATCCATACCTATTATTGCCGACCATTCTGCATTAATGCTCGCTGATTTTGTTTGTGGCGCGAACCAAGATGGCAAACATTTAATAAATGTCAACTGGGGACGTGATTTACCCATACCAAGAAGTGCTGATCTACGCAAAGTAATTGCAGGCGATGCAAGCCCTGATGGAAAAGGTAAATTACAATTAACTCGCGGTATAGAAGTTGGGCATATTTTCCAACTTGGTGATAAATATAGCAAAACCATGCACGCTACTGTATTAGATAGCTCAGGAAAAGCCAATGCTATGAAAATGGGTTGTTATGGTATAGGTGTTTCACGCATCGCGGCGGCCGCTATTGAACAAAACCATGACGAACACGGTATTATTTGGCCAGATGCAATTGCACCCTTCCAAGTAGCCATTTTACCGATGTCCATGCATAAATCTTATCGCGTTCGCGAGACTGCCGAAAAAATCTATCAAGAATTAACGGAAGCTGGCATAGAAGTTTTATTTGATGACCGCAAAGAACGAGCTGGTGTGATGTTTGCTGAAATGGAGCTAATCGGCATACCACACTTAATCATTATCGGTGAAAGCGGCTTAGATAATGGGCAAATTGAATACAAAAACCGCAAAAATGGTATTAAAGAAACTATGGTGCTTGATGATTTACGAGCTAAACTTGCTAGCTTACTGTGAATTTACCTTGACAAATTAAGCTACTTTTCCCACAATGCACGGATTATCAAGGCTATGTAGCTCAGCTGGTTAGAGCACGGCACTCATAATGCCGGGGTCAGTGGTTCGAGTCCACTCATAGCCACCATTTTAAAAAACAACACCCCACTCAAAGAAATCTGCCAGATTTTAATTCTGCTGAATCAATCTCGGTACCCCTACATGTTCATCGGCAACACGGAAAGCTTTTTGCCAATCGACAGCAACATGACGAGTTTTATTGGCTTGTTCGATAGCATCAATAAGCAAACTGTGGTCCCCTTCATCCATCATCATGCGTTGTTCAAACAATGGTAGGTGTGCTTCCAGATATAATTTCCCATTCAACCAACCAGCTTTATAGGGTTGATTAATGATTTGCACTGGAGTCCCCACTTTCACCATGAAAAATAATAACTTAATATCCGGTTCGTAGAGACGAATACAACCAGCGCTACTACGGCGCCCAACACCGGCCGGTAAATTAGTGCCATGAATGTAATATGCGCCAACTGATGAAGATAAACGCAATTTATAACTTCCCATAGGATTTTCTGGTCCAGGTGGAATTACATGAGGATAAATATTGCCATGTGCAGCATTAAACTTCCATACGTCTTGCGGCACCACCCAAGATGGATGAGCAATCTTATCTGCAACATGCATCATCCCCAACGGACTATCCCAATCAACTTTACCAATCCCAACCGGGAAAACATAAACTACACCCTTTCCAGCAGGGCGATAATAAAGATGCATTTCCGCGAGATTAATCAAAATCATATTTTCTCGCAGTTCCTGCGGTAAAATGTATTGCGTAGGTACAATTACTTCAACTGCTTTCGGCGGATCATCAGGGTTAAGGCTGGGATTAGTTTCATATAATTCATAAAAACCGATATTATTACGCAGCGCTATATCGGAAAAATCCTCTCCTTCTTGGATTTCCGTAGTCCGCGGCATACCAATTACAGTATCACCTGATTGGGGCGTAGAAAAACTCAAAGCAAAAATCACCGGCGATAACAGCATTGAAAAAACGAATACATAAAGTAACGAAAGAATAAGATAATATTGGTGTTTATTGCGTAACATACTAATTTTAAAAGAAATTTATTTTATATATCCGTATTGAATTATTTAAAAACCCAGCATAAGGCGATTTATCAAATTAAAACTTATAATTTCCTATGCCAACTTCTGCGATTTTTTGATCCCACTTCCTGGGGAACCAGTTAAAACATAACTGATAACAGCTCCAAAAAGAATCACTACCCAGGAAACATATAGCCAAATCAAAAAAATTGGTACCGTTGCCAAGGCGCCATAGATCAAAGTATAAGTAGGGAAATTGGCAATGTAAGCAGTAAAGCATTGCTTTGCCAATTCAAATAATATCGTTGCCGGCAAAGCTGCCAATAGAGCGCTCCGAAGCGGAACTTTGCAATTTGGTAATGCTATATACAAAACCGCAAAAACTAAATATGTCAAAATATAAGGAAAAACAAATAAAATTACTTCCTTAAAACCATGAGTAGTAGCAGAAATTTCAAAAAATGGTAAAGCAAGTAATGATGTGATTACTGTAAGCCCAACGCCGATTAAAATCGGCACAAATGTAATCACACCCCAATAAATTAAAAAAGCTGAAACGTCTTCACGACGTCTTTTTACCTGCCAAACCGTATTAAATGCTTGTTCTA
>MGXG01000108.1 GCA_001801285.1 Gammaproteobacteria bacterium GWE2_37_16 | reverse complement strand
AGGTGCGCCTGGTTGCCTGTATAGACGGCTTAAAGATCAATCACAAGGTCCAGGATTATTACGGGGAACAGGTCAAAAAGCTTCTGGAAGGGACGATCATTTGCTTCGCCCGGTATGGCAGGGACCCGATGTCCAGAATGACTGTGCGCACGGCATCCCGCAAGGTCAATTTTGATATAAACATTTATGACACCAAGGAACAGGCAATAGAGGCGGTCGAGAGAATAAAGTGAAACCCTACTTTAAAACAAAGAATGAGGATGTATCATGGATCTTGATTATAAAATCTGGACCGATCTCGTCAAGAACCGGTTGTATTTGGTGATCAAAGGCCCCATTTCGGACGAAACGGCCAACGCCGCGGCCGATAAGACCATGCAGGAGGCCAAAAAACTGCAAACCGGTTTCACCGTAATAACCGATATCTCCCAGGCCCATCCCATCGGCTCCAAAGGCGGTATCGAGATCAAACGGGCTCAGGCTTTTTTGGGATATATGGGAGTAAAGCGTATCATCCAGGTCATACCACGATCCGAAAGCGGGGCGGCCCAACAGCAGGGAAACCCGCCGCAGGGATATTCTACCGTCAATACGGCATCTTCGATAGAGGAGGGCGACGCCATATTGGACAGATCGGCATAAGCCGGTATCAAACCATAATTATGAAGGAGGGAACCAAGATGTGGACTCCGATCATCGGCCGTAATGCGGGCGCTTTATGGAAGGTCCTTAATGCCAAGGGGGAACATAATCTCAGCGCCCTGAAAAAACAGGTCAAGCTGGACGACAAACAGCTTTACCTGGCCCTGGGCTGGCTGGCCCGGGAGGATAAGATAAAATTCACCCAAAATAAAAATCAAATCACAATTTCCCTGAAATAACCTTATGGAGCCTTTAATATGTACGCTACGGTAATTACCGAACGGGAAGGGCAGCTGGGTTTCGTTCTGGGCCAAATGCCCCACCCCAAAAGCCAGTATTTGGCCGAGCCGGAAATAGTATCCGCAGTACTGTTCAGATTAGATGGAGATAATGTGATCGCCAAGGTTATTGATCCGATAAGCGGGTACCGCTATTACCATAAACAGCGGTTGGGAGACGGCTGGGTAACCGTCAGCAATGTTGAAGTTGATCCCCAGGTGGCCATCTTAAAGACCAGGGAATATCTTTCCAGCCATGAAACGCCGGAGATTAGCTGACATGACGTTGATAAAGTGGGCCGCCCAATACAAGGTAAATATCGAAGAAATAGACCAGCAGCATGTAAAATTGATTGATCTGGTCAATAAACTGTATACTGCCCTGAAAAACGGAGGGGCCAAAGCCATCTTGGAAGGGATATTGACCGAGATGATGGATTATGCCGAATATCATTTCGATGCTGAGGAGACATTGTTCGGGCTTCATCTGTACCCTGAAACCATGCATCATATTCAGGAGCATAATATATTCAAAAAAATCGTTATTTCCTTGAAGGAAAAACATGAAAATGAAGATTATTCCACCAGTATGGAAACTATGTTTTTTCTTAGGGAATGGCTGACCAAGCATATACTGGAGGAGGATCAAAAATATGTGCCGTTTTTTGAAGGTAAGGGTGTGTGTTAAAACCCCTTGACCGTTCAAGCCGAGGCGGCGACGGGAACAGACAATGTGGAATAAAATCCCAAAAAAGAACCCGGCGGGAATTGTTTAAAATGGGGCTCAAGGGTTATATAAACAAGCCGTATCATTTGGCTGATCTGGCTGCGAAGATAAAGAAGGTCATAAAAGAGAGTTAGTTTATGGGGGGAACTATGTATTTTATAATCTATAAGGATAACCGCGGGGAGTGGCGCTGGAAATATCGCGCCGCTAACCATGAGGATATTGCAGTAAGCTCCGAAGGGTATAAAACCAAACAGGGAGCCTTAAATGGCATTGAGCTTGTAATGAAAGCTAATACTGCAAGAATCTATGATGATTCGCAAAAATTGTGGTTAAATTAAACTAAAAACGATAGTAAAAAAGCCGTTCCGATTGAGGAACGGCTTTTTTGTTTAAATAGAAACTAATTTGTTTTTTGGAAAGATTTCAATAATTCTTTGAAGAGAGTGCGTGCGAAAGAAAGCGTATTTTCATCTTGCTTTTTAAGAATGCCATTTATCTCGCTTATTAGTGTTTCCTTTTTATTTTTAAGTCTGTAATCATCGTCGAACAATAGTGAAATTGATATCCCCAAGGCGGCGGATAGTTTCTCGATGGTTTCTATGGATATATTCTTCACCCCGCGTTCAATCATGCCAATATGAGTGGAGTGAAGATTGGCCTTGAAACCCAGTTCTTCCTGGGATATCCCCTGTTGTTTGCGTAATTGGCGTATTTTTTGGCCGAAACGTACTTTAATATTACCATTTCTTTCCGTTTTTATAAGACGGATTTTCTTTTTTGTCATTTGCTGTAACGCCTTAATGTGTTGTCGAGAATTAATTATCTATAAAAGAATAAGGCAAAAATGGATATTAAGCCAGATACGATAATAAAGAAAATATATAAGACGATAGTATTGACATTTATTTAAATGTTTGATATGCTCTAATATGTTAACCATCCTAAACATTTACAGGGGAGCACAGCCATGCTTAAAAAACACTCTTTATTGCTGGTTTTGTCGTTATTGACAACGGCGATTGGTTTTCAAGAAGTTTCTGCCAATGTGGGCATTATCTCTAAGACTTCAGGCAGTCATTGCACGGCTTTGGGGGCATTCGGCACAGGCGCTACAGGCGGGACCGGAGGGCAGTCATATTGGTATTATTACGACGGCGGATATCCCAATTACGAGAAGATCAACTGGAAATTGGGGTGCAGCAATTCGTCGACGGATTATGATATGTACTTGTACAATTGTGGAAGTAGTTATCCGGGAACATTGATCGCATCCGCCACGAGTAGTAGTTATCCTGACTCAGTTGTCTATCAATGTTCAAGTTCAGCCAGGTATTTATTGCTGGAGGTTAGATATTTTAGTGGTTCAACATCATCGGAATTTTATTTATCCGGGGTCAGGCGGCCAACCACTAAAGCTACTCACCTTTGGCTGAATGGAAGAAGCCAGACACTATATGGCTATCCCAATACCACATCACCCCAGGACGGTATAGAGGGTTATAATCCCAATGCCTCGACAGAAAGGGAACACTGGTATGGAATAATCGCCCCAGCGTGGCTGACCAACAATGACTCTACTTTTCGCTATAAGATCAAATCCACCCTCGGCGACTACGATCTTTACGTTTATGATGAAAACATGACCCTGGTTGCCAGCGCCACCAGTTCCACTAATCCTGAATATACCGGTTGGATACGATATAGAAGCCTTCTGTCGCAATACCTTTTTCTTAAGGTATATGCTTATAATGGTATAAACTCGGAATACAGAATTGACGACGGGGGATCGTCGGTTACTGGAGTGGAGGGGCAACCCGAGGAGGTGGATTTGCCGGCAGCATCTTTACTGCATGATATTTATCCGAATCCCAGCCAAGGTAATATATCGATAAAATATGCCCTTTATAAACAAAGTGATGTCAATCTAAAAATATACAATATTGCCGGAGAGATGGTTTATTCGCATCAGATAAAAGGTCAACCGTCGGGGATACATTATTATCAATGGAACTGCCGAAACAGCTTGGGGCATAAAATCTCTCAAGGGGTATATTTTGTAGAATTGAACTCCTCCAGTATAAATCAACGAAAGAGGTTTGTGGTCATCAAATAAAACATATAATTTAAATTATTATTCAAGGAGATAAAATATGAATTATAAACCCTTCTTATTGCTTGTCATTTCATTTGTCCTTCTGGGTTGTGGTAAAAATGTCTTGAATGTCAGGGTTTCCACCTCGCGCGGTCCGTATGCTTACACCGAGATCATCATGGATGGCTCAACTTTTGCCAAGAAATATGGTGGGTTTACTGAAACATATGACAGTCCGCAAGCGGGCAAATACTGGCTCAACTGCTATGATTACGATGATAACGCAAAAGATTATATTTTCATCGGGCAGAGCAATGCTGTCGAAGTGGAGGATCCACCGCTATTCAGTACGAAGAACTATGATTTATATTATTCTTTTTAAAGTGTTTTTTAGTAAAAGCCCTGATGGTTACATCAGGGCTTTTCAGTAAACAATACTTTCTCGTTTATGTTCATTATTATATAATACTAACCATAGTATAATTCGCTTGACAATTCAATGCAATTTTAGTAGTATGCGTAAAGATTGTTATTGTTATGGTTATTGGCTGAAGTTAAGAGAAAACTCATGTAAGCATCGTTGATGCTTTTAATGTTAGCAAACCAATATTATTTTAAGGAAGGCGCCTCATGCAGTGTAAAACCAAATACATTGTAACATTCCTGATATTGGGGCTATTAAGCAATGTTTCCTACGGCACCTTTAGAACGCCCTACGAACTAAGAGAGGCCAAGTTCAACAAGAAGCCTAAATTGGACCAGTGGTGCACCATTAAGATAAAAATCGTCTGCGAAGGCGAACCCACAACCGATACCCTGCCCTTAAAAATAAACAGTCCCGGCATACAGACCGATTTGCCAGGCGATAAACTACCTTCATGGAATGATATAAAAAACGGCAGCGTTTACAGAGCCTCCTTTAAAATCCGGCCATATTTTTATGGCTGTTCCATAATGACGATATCCAGCGTTGGCGGGGGCGTGTTTATTGGAATAAACGACAAGGGCAAAAGCAGCTTTGCAGGCACTAGTGCGGAACTTAATAAAAAACTGGGGCCATGGGAAAAAGTGGTTGGATATGATATTTACGGCCAGCCGGTACATGAACCTTCCGAAAGACAAGAGAGGATGCAGGAGAAGATATTATCTGGTTATTTGAATGACGGCATAAAAATAATCTCAAATAAAAAAGGCATATTAAAATCCGTAAGAGGTGGAGGCAATATACTGCGGTATGATTTTTATTTATCCCCCTTACCTGCTTGGCATAAAGAGTCGAAACTTAAATTAACACTGGTTACCAGAAGATGTGAACAACCGAAGGTGGAAGTCTTCAAAAGAGACGACTGGAAATTATATTTAGTAAATGATATACAACAAGATTTAAAATATTTAACGAATGGAATTTTTGCCACAAATTTTATTATTAAACCAATTAAAGCAAGCGGTCAACATGCTTGGTTTAAATTTGTATATGATGAATCTGATTCTACGGTAAGGGGGTTAGATCTTTATTTTGATGAACAAGGTAATTTAAAACCCTTAGAATAGAAGATATAAAATGAAAAGAGCGTTTCTATTTTCTGCAGTAGTTATCTTAACGATAGCTGCAAATGCCGTATCCGTAGAAATAAATGAAAACCAGCTAAAGCCATTAACTGCTCAAAATGAATTAACAGCAAAGCGGGAACGTAGCACTAAATTCTACGACCGTGGCAAGGGTTTCGCTACGGCAATTATAAGCCTTAAATCCAATCATTATAAAGATAAAAATAGCCAATGGCAGGATATTGAAATCAAAATAGAACCCTCTAAAACCAAATCGGGTTATAGCTATTCTTGTATAAAAAATACTATCCGGCCATATTTTGGAGATAATGGCGTTTTAGTAGAAACTGACAACGGGTTTATCGGTTGGCAGCTTAAAGAGTATGGTTTTAGCGACGGCAAAGCTAAATATAATAGATATGAATTACCTAAAACCCCCAGCGCATTTATAAAAGAAAATAATCTTAGCTTTATTGATCGATATACCGGTATAGACGAAGAATATTGCGTTTTAGCGGACGAATTGCGGCATTGTATCGTTGTTAAAAACCGCCCCGAGGGAATAAACCAATATCAAAGCATGGATTTTATTGAAACCCTACAAATACCCCAAGGCGCATCGTTCTGGGAGAACGGTAAGAAAATGGATGGCAATTTTGAAACTAATTCGGAAATATTATTAAAGGATAAAAATAATAATTTCATCTGTCGTATCCGGCCTCCGATTATATACGAGAAAAATAATATTTACTGTTGCGTAAAGGGGAAATACAAAATTATACAGGAAAATAATAGTAAGACACTCGTAGTTAAAGCACCTGTAAAATATTTTACAGATCCAGAGCGTAAATACCCAGTTATTATAGATCCAGATATATCTATTAACGATAATGCTGATGCCATGATAATCAAGGGTTATGATACTTTAAATTATGGCGGTACTAATGCGATGGTTGTAGGAAATGGCACAAGTTCATATGGGGAGTTTAGAAGCTTGGTAAGATTCAATATCTCTTCTCTTCCCAATTATATTAACATGACTTCCGCAACTCTAAATTGCGTTTATTTATATAGAGAACCGTATAGAAATCCGCCAAATGCTTTCTATACCATTTATGCTTATCGAGTGACTAACGATTGGACGGAGAACACGGTAACTTGGAAAAAGATTAATACATCAATAGACCTTTTTAATTTCGGTAGCAGATCCATGGCCCTTGCGGATACTTTTACGACTGTTAATTGGGATATAAGTTCGATTGTGAAAGGTTGGTTTAATGGTTCAACCAGCAATTATGGAATCATGCTTAAAGGTGATTACGCCGATACTTGTAACGATAATTTTGCAACCAAAGAAAATCCTTCTTTTGCTGATCCCTATCTCGCCGTAAACTACTCTGCGCCCAATTTATCATGCAATAGAACACCAACAAACTGGAGCGGTCCTGTAATAGTATCACATAGAAGTGATATAAGGTTGAGCGATTCCCAGTTTGAAGCAGGCGATACCGTTTATGTAAGTGGTGCTGTTAAAAACACGACAGATCTTATTTCGATAACAACGAAATATAAAAATAGCTTAAGCTTGAATAATGGTTCATTAACCTATAGGATTATAGATAGTCTTCATGGTGGCGCGTTTGATACAAGCATGACGGATGTCAAGTATGTTTTAGTAGGTGGACAAAATGTATTTGCGCTGAAAACGGATATAGACAGTGTTATATGGGAAGATGATGATATAAGTGACAACTCTTATATTATAACGATAAAGGGGAACCGGCCCCCTTATGTTTGTTATCCCGATTCGCCTGCC
Organism: Gammaproteobacteria bacterium GWE2_37_16; assembly: GCA_001801285.1. Taxonomy (GTDB): domain Bacteria; phylum Pseudomonadota; class Gammaproteobacteria; order UBA9339; family UBA9339; genus GWE2-37-16. The sequence goes on along the minus strand of MGXG01000108.1, from coordinate 21,117 downwards.
AATATGGCAACCGATGTCCCGCTACAGCCCACCTTTGTATGGCATTGTCCAAATCCTGCTGACCCAGATGGTGATGCTATTGCCAATTTTAAGATACAAATAGCGATCGATGCCGGATTTACCAACATCATATGCGACAAATGGACGGGTTCCTCTAATCGTTTTTGGACTTTTGATAGTACTTTTAATTTAAATTCCACTTATTACTGGCGTATTAGGGCTACCGACGGGCAGACCGAACAAAAAACGTGGAGCAATATATATAGCTTTAAAACTACCGATAAGATTATTGCCTCTGGCACAATCAAGTATGACAATAATAATTATGGCATACTTGAAACGCGGCCGTTAGCCAAGGTGAAGATAGAATTCTATGACCGAAGTGTTAGCATATCAAACCCATTAGATACAACAACAACGGATGAATATGGCAATTTTAATTTTGGAACCGTAAGTGGTATAAATTTAAACAGTGATTCTAACAACCTACGTGTAAAAGTCATTTTAAAAAATGATACGATATGCGGTGTTCTTGATGGACAGACAACAGGTAATCCAGCCATGGAAATTTGGTTGCCACCTTTAAATACGGCAGATTTGTATTACGCTTCCGACGGTAGTATTTATTACAACAAATCTATAAACTTTGAATTCTCCTCGCCTAACGACGATCCGGCCAACAATGCCCAATTGGCTGCTTGTTATATTTACGATGCCATATACAAAGAACGAAAATATTTTAAAGTTCAAACAGCATCGTGCAATCCCAATCTGCCGTCGATAGATGTGTATTTTAGATACAATGATATTGACAGCATGAGCAGCTTTGTTTCTGAAAATAATAATCAGCGAATAAGAATCACAAAAATGCCGTGTGTCATGTTAAGCAATGGTACCTTAAAGCCTGGATTTTATGGATCGGGACCGTACCACGAATACGCTCATGCGGTAATGTTTTATAACTATAGAAACCCCAGTGATCCTAATATTCATGTATTGCCTGATGGGGAAAGTACAAAAAATCATTGCCCGTATGATTCTACAACTCCTGCCAAAGCGTTGACAGAAGGCTGGGCCGAGTTCGTTCCTTGTGCGGTAAATGATAATAAAAACTATTTACTTTATTGGAATGACGGGTCAAAAAGCAGAATTGAAAATATTGACTCCAACAGTTGGCACTCCCAAAAATATAATAATGAGCGCAACAAAGGCGATAGAATAGAAGGCGCAGTGGCTTCTATATTGTGGGATATTCATGATGCAGATAATAGTGATGAAGCCGGATGCGAAATGACAAAAGATATGAACTCGATATTCGGTGTTTTACAGAAAAATGTACCCGGAAAAACATTCGGAATGACCTGGCAACCCGAAGGCATGGTGCAAATATATCTGGCCTGGGACAGCTTGGAAAGAACTAAATTAAGCAATATTTATAAAAATCATGGACTTGATCTTAACAAATATTACTCATCTTTAGATGCCGGCGAGCGGATTATTCATAAAAACAGCATATACAATAGCAGCAATATTACCACCATTTCAGCGACAGTAGTTGACACTGAAAACAATGTCCCTCCCCACACCGGCGACAAGATGTACAAGATAGAGGGCCAGGACAACAGCGCCAACGACAGCTATGCCTGGTGGAAATACATTGATCTTGATATATCTCTGGCTCCCGGCCCCAATTATGCCGCCAAATACCTTTCATTCTGGATATACGTGGCCCAGGCCCCGGGCGGTGGCGGACATATCGGCTTTGATCTTGTTACTAAGAAAAAGGGAAGCATCAAAGACTATTCATACAATGGCTTTTATGTAACCGACCAATATGGCCAAAGGCTCAACCCTGCTTACCGCACCGTGCCCAAGGGTCAGTGGTTGCATTACGTGTACGATCTGTCCGTCCTTAACCCCTCGATATATCCGGACGACACTTTGAAACAGATACTTATTGGTTACGATGACGGCGACCCCGCCGAGGTAGGGTACTTTTTAGCATATGTAGATGATATTGAAATAAATGAATTTTCCTATCCAACGTATGTGCATGGATTTGTATATGATTCAACCACAGCAAATGTTACATGGAACGATAACAATATCGACGAAGACGGATTTATGGTTTGGTGGAAGCGTTCAGATGAAACCAACTTTAATAACCCGCCAATTATTGCTGATTCTGTTCCGGGTAGAAATAATAAGGGATCATGTCTGGTTCCAGGCTTAACGATGGGAAATTCGTATAATTTTATGGTTAGGGCAAAACGTGGCGCGCAAACATCTGCCTATGAATTCAGATATGGTTCCGTGAACATCAATCCTTCCCCCGTTCCATTATTGAGTCATTTGGTAATGGATAATATTCCAGAAGAAAATCCAATTATCAGAACAAGCGCTTCTTTTGCTGATAATGAAGGCACGATCACAAATTATGAGTTAGAAAGAAAAGTAGTGCTTGATGGGGCTTGGGAGCAAATAAAGGGCAGTCAGTATTATTATTTTTATGATGCAATATTATATGACACCCTGGCTTTTAATAATGATTATTACTATCGTGCGAGAACACGCAATGGTATTGGGAATTCCGCATATTCAAACGAACTAAGAGTCCCAATATATTTCTTATCGCCAAAACTGACATACGCTTCTGCTTCGGAATCTGGGTTACACATTGAATGGCGGGACTCAATGAACACTTTCAATATACCAGATCCTTCTGGTATTGGTGGATATATTACGGTTAATAATCCATTCTACGATGGGATTTATCTTTGTTATAAAAAAGTGACTGATTCAACATGGTCCTATCCTTATCAATATTCCAATAGTGGACCAACTGGCTCTTCTTGTGATTTTACAATAACTTTATCCCCGATGACTTCATATGACTTAAAGATTGCCAGAGTGTGGAATCATGGGTATTTAACAAAAACAGAATTTAGCGAAAGCCTTACAGTCTTTGTGCCCAAAAATGGGTATACAAATTATAATAACGCACGAAGATTATTCCGCGATGGGAACGGCAAATTATGTGCTACTTTCAATAACAATTCACAAATATACTGGGCATCATCACTAAATAATGGTCTAACTTGGGCGGTAGAGCCACCAAAGAGCGGCAGTAACTCTACAATTGCCGAAAAGAAATCGAACGAGTCAATCTATTCTGTTAGAGTTAAAGGCGACAGTTTGTTGCTGGATAGTATAGGTTCAACATCGGGTTTTGGTAAGGTTATCAAAACGGGAAGGAAAATGTTTAATCCAGCAATTATTACTGATAGTCTTGGTATAATCTATTGTGCGTGGGCGGAAACAGTGTTAACCTGTGAGACTGACGGGTATTTCTATCGAGTAACCGACACCATAAATATTCTTTATACAAAAAGAACCAATGGGGTTTGGTCCCCGCCGATGGTTTTACAACCCCAAACAATAGCTTCTACTGGTTGGAAATTTTTCCTTGATTGGCGAGGAGCACTTTCAGAGTGCAATGATTTCGAACTGCCGCGGCCTACAATTATAATAAACAAAAATGGCACTTCATTAACGCCACATGTATCTTGGACGTACCGGCATTGGGGATATGATCAACACAGTAGTTATCTCCACTGGACTTGCGATACATCCGAAGTATATCATTATAATATTGGTACAAACACGGGGGTTAGAGTAAGTGCGGAAGGTGTTTTTTCAAGTTCACCATGTTTGGGTGTCAACTCCGCAGGCACATTGACTCTTGCCTGGCAACAAAGCGGGGATATATACCGTAGCACCAACAATGGAAGCACATGGAGCTCACCTTATAATATCAGCAACAATGTTGGCAATTCCCAGATGCCATCGGTTTCTTATGATGCAGATGGAAACATGCACGTTCTTTGGTTTGACGACAGCGAAAGCGGCTTTATACAAAAGGCTTCAACATTGCCAGCAGAAATAAATGCGAAATTGGCAATTGATAATTTCACGGAGTTGCCTCAAGGGGAAGAAGCAATAGTATGGGTAGATAGTTCCGGAATAATTGACGATGGCACGTTAAAAATCTTAATGGCTAATAAAATTGTAACGGAAGAAATAACATCGGTTCCCAACGCTGTCCAGATATTCTATCGGAGATATAAGAACAATTCCTGGTCTTCAATATACAGACTTACTTCCAGCGAAGCCGTTTCCGTTTATCCAGCATTACCCTTGACAGATAATGCTTCCAAAATGGGATTCTTATGGACTGAAGGTAATGCAGTAAAATATAAACGCTTGCCTGACCTGGATGCACCGAGTGTTGCGGTTGTTTATCCAAATGGAGGGGAGATATTATACAATGGACGGCGCTATAACCTTTCTTGGAATTGTTCAGATAATCGCGGGATACGGGAATATGTTCTATATTACACAACAAATTATCTATTGAACGAACCAAATGCAATAGATGCCGTAACCACATGGAACCAGATTGCGCAGGTAGGGGGCAATACAAACTATTATTCATGGCGAGTTCCATATGGAATAAGTTCAACAAAGTGCAGATTTAGGGTTATGGCATATGATTCTTCGGGTAATATGGCGCAGGACATAAGCGATGCTAATTTCACAATCAATAATAGGAATATTGTTCCAATTAGAGATGAATTATCATTGGCATACAACAATGCTGAAAAACTTGTATTATCATCCGACGGAGTGCTTCATTTGAATTACGGTGACGAGAATAGCATTTATTATATTTCATCAAAAGATGATGGTAAAACATGGTCAACACCTCTTGTATTGAATGATGGAAGTTTGCCCGTAATTGCAGTCGACAGTAAAAATGCACCGGCTATTTCCTGGATAAAACAGTGGGAACCAAGTCTGGGGGGTGGTGTATATTTCAGCCATAAAACTGCCACCGGATGGAGCCCTGCGGAAACATTGGCTTTTATGGATGCTGTGCCATGGGATTACATCTGTGGGTATTCTCCGCCGGCAATGTCCATAAAGAATGATACGATATCCCTGGTTTATGAGAAGTCGTATGGCGGCGGTATTCCTCCATACATCTCAAAGGGCTGGGCTTTGCATCAAACAAGGTTTGCTATTGGCAATGTTGCTGCTAAAAAAGATACAGTATTGGATCAATATACTTATACAGTGCCGCCTCCCTGGGCTGTGCCAACATCAGCAACGATGGCTACGGATTACAAGGGAAATGATCATATCGCCTGGCACAAGTTGGGTAAGATATATTATTCAATGCGGAAAATTGATGGGACATACAGCCCGATAGTGGAAATATCCGGATCGGGATCAGCGGAAAACCCCTCGATAAACATATCCGGGGTGGCCAATGTGGTTTGGGAAGAAGACGGTGATATTTACAAACGAACCGGTTATGACCAGAAATGGGATCCGATCATAAATATCAGCCAGTCTTCATCTGCATCAATGATGCCTTATATATGCGGCAGCGATATTTTATGGACCGAAGATGTCTCGAACGATTATGAGGTATTCAAAGCCACCTACAGCACAGAAAAGATGACATATATCGAGCCGGATAATTTGTCGAGTACGGATTATGCCTCGATATTTCCCCATGAATTTAAAGTGCAAACAGCAATTGGAACAAAAACATATTGTATTTGGGCGGAAGAGATTGAACCCAATGTGTTGTGGGGCTTGACTTTTATGGTGGATACGACGGCATTGGAGCCGGTTTATGCAGTAGACGTCGGACAAGAAACGCCTTCAATATTCAATATACAAAGAGATGGCTTCATCGTCTATGGTTCGCAAGCCAAGACTGCCGACAATGCAGTAGAGCCTTATAAGACCGTAGATTATGATTCTACTGAATTGATTTATTGCTTTGATAACATTGATCCAGATAAAAAGCACAGGATATTGCTTAGTTTTTACCATGAAAGCGGCAGTGATATTAAGCTAAAGCCTTATATCAACGATTTGCCGTTGGGTGAAATAAAGGTAAGATCCGGTGAAGAAGTGATATTGGACAAGCAGCTATCAGAAGCAAGCAATCGGGATGGCCGGATAATACTGCGGATTGAAAAACACAAAGGGATTATGGCGGTATGCGGGAAAATTCTTATTCATGAGGTCATTAAGGGAAATGGACAGGGTGGTGCCCAGCTTGCCGAAGTTGGCAGCATTGGCCAAGCGTTTATCTACAAGCTATATCAAAACGCTCCCAATCCGTTCAATGGTCAGACCAGGATCAACTACCAATTAGCAAAGCCAGGGAATGTCAGTCTGAAGATTTACAATACGCTGGGGCAATTAGTTAAAACCTTGGTCAACGGCCAGCAGCAGCCCGGGGTCTATTCTGCAAATTGGAATGGCAGGGATAATTCGGGGAGAACTGCCGCCAACGGTGTCTACATCTATCGCTTAGAGTCTGGTGCTTTCAAGGCCACCAAGAAGATGGTGGTGATCAAGTAAAATACCCCACAGTGAAAAGAGGTAGTCGTTAGACTACCTCTTTTTTATTTCTTTTTACCGATCTTTGCCTACAACCCTTTAAAACCTTCTTTTACATCTTTCTTAATGGATTTCCTCCAAAGAACTAATTATCCTGATCTTGAAAATACCGTCCTTTCCATTCTTTCTGCAGACGAAAAACCATCTTCCGCCTTGGATGAAATATTCTCCAATAAAACCAAGGTCCTTAAATCTGCCATAAAACAGCTTTTCAACGAGATAAATTTGAGATTTCAGGTGGACAAAGATGTTTTTCAAAGCATCACCGATGACATCTGTGCCTGTTATACCTTTCTTGAGGAAGTAAAACTGCATGTCGGCAGAGGCTATGACATGGAAATGGTGCTTTCTTTGATGCCCCGACGGAGTCAGTTGGAAACACAGATATTTGATCTAAAGAAACAGAAAAGAACCGAGGCTCTGGAATGCTGGCGGGATATGATGGTATTGAAGAAATACCTGATGATGGCTCTGTCGGAATATTGGAAGCTATCCAAGAGACAGCAATTGTTGTCGTCTGACTTGATTGAGGACAAAGAAAATGAACACAATTGAAGCGTACAAGATCTGCCAGAAGATGAAACCAATCATCGGTGAAAAAGCCGACAGGATATGGCATATGTATCTTGCTGAGGATGAGAAGGGACGGAAGGATATTGCTTTGGATATTGAAATCATGGCGGAAAAGCTACTTCACAAGGAAACATTACAAACGGAAGAGATTCTTTTGCCTCCGCCTGCGCCGCGGCAAAGCTTCGGGCAATATTATTTGGGCGAGGTTATTTATAATGACCAGAAAAAATCAGCCTTATATTTAAGACCGGAGGATCTGATAAAACAAGCCGGGATATTCAGCATTACCGGGGAGGGGAAGACCAACCTGGCATTATCCCTGGCCTTGCAGCTTTTGAGGGACAAGGTGCCGTTTCTGATAGTGGATTGGAAAAGAACCTGGAGGAACCTACTGTCCTTGTCCGATCAGTATCCCGAACTAAAAGATGTTAAGGTCTATACCATCGGGAGGGATATTGTTCCCTTTTACTGGAACCCTTTTAGGGCTCCGCCCAATATTCATTATAAGAGTTGGATCAATGTGGTTACCGAAGTACTGGAGAAGTCACACCTGGCGGGGCTGGGTGTGGCTGATTTTTTTATCAAGATATTCGAGAAGCTTTTCAGGGATTTCGGGTTCAGTGAGACAAATAAGCCGGAAATGTACCCCAATTTCTTCGACGGGGGATATGAGTTGAACAAGATGAAGGCCTCGGCCAGGGAGCTTTTATGGAAGCAGTCGGCCGGCAGGGTTTTTAAGAGTTTTACCTTCGGGCCGAGCAATAAGGCCTTTAATTCCAGAAAACCGCTTAAAATCGAGGATTTGTTGGAAAAACCGGTGATTTTGGAGCTGGATCAGGAGATGAGCAAGCCTTTGAGGACGTTTTTTACTGAAATTATCCTCAGATTTATTCATCTTTACCGTCTTAGCCAGGGTGAGACCGATAAATTGAGGCATGTATTGTTCCTGGAGGAGGTCCATAACCTCTTTCCCAAGTCAAGGTATGAACAGGAGGCTAATACCAGCCTGGAATACGTTTATAGAGAGATAAGGGCCTTTGGGCAGGGTTTGGTGAGCATTACCCAGCATCCATCCTTATTGCCCATCTATGTGCTGGGAAACTGCCATACACAGGTATATTTGAGCCTACAACACGAAAGGGATGTCCGGGCAGCCAGGGAAGCCCTTTTTATCAAGCCGGAGGAGGAAAATTACCTCGATAGGCTTAAACTGGGCCAGGGCATCGTCAAGGTGAAGGGCAGGATCAACCCTTGCTTAGTAAAGTTTCCGCTGGTGCCGATAATAAAAGGTGTCATAGACGACGAATATATCAGATCCCGAGGACTTTCCGCGCTTTCCGGTGTTAAAGAGCCGTTAAAACCCCAAATAAAGGACTTTCCGGAAGGGGGTAATAACGATACCGAGGCCATAAAGTTCCTGGGGGATATTTATAAAGAGCCGTTTTCCACCTTGGCTGTAAGGTATAAACGGTTGGGGCTGAGCATGAGACGGGGGAATTTATTAAAACATAACCTTCATACCTCCGGCTTGATCGTGCCCAGGAGGATAATAACCCGAAAGACCCAGATTGTTTTGGCCGACATTACCATGAAGGGAAAAGCCCTGCTCAGACAGGCCGGTTTTGAGATATTTGACAAGTCCGAAGGCGTGGAGCATAGGTACTGGAAGGAAAGAATAGCTAATTTCTACCGGGGGAAGGGTTTTAAGGTGATCGTTGAAGAGCCGGTGAACGGTTATGCCGATATCGTCGTCGAAAACAAGGGTAAAAGAATTGCCGTCGAGATCGAGACCGGAAACTCCGATGCCCTGGCAAATATCAGGAAGGATATTAAGGCGGGATTCCATACTATTCTCTCGGTATCCACCAACGGCGCCGTCCTGGATAAGATCAAACACCAGGTCAAGGATGATTATCTGGACCGGGATGAAAGAATAAAGCTCTTGTTGGCCCAGGACTTCGATATATAGAATGCTTACAAAGTCCTTATATCACAATAACATACGAATATTGATCAATTCCATCAAATTATTCAATAACAACAGTTAAATGCTCATTAATTGGCATTTGACACACTTTCCATTATCAGAACGAAAGGAGTAAATATTATTCTAAGAAATAACAATTAAACCATAAAATCAATCATTAACAGAGAAAGCGTCTTTTAACTTCTTGGATAAACATTCAGGATTGTTGAAAGTTCTGCTTTCTTTTTTTTTAGAAAGGAGCCCCAATGTCAAACAATACCATTGCCCAGATCATCACCGACCAAATAATTGAAGCCTTGGAGAATGGAACCATTCCCTGGAAGAAGCCCTGGAAAACCGAATTGCCCATGAACCTTATCTCCAAGCATGTTTACCGGGGTATCAACCTGTTGATGCTTTCGATGTCTCCCTATGCCAGCCCTTATTATCTTACTTTCAAGCAGCTGGCATATTTGGGAGGCTTCGTTAAGCCCGGTTCCAAGGGTTTTAAAGTGGTCTACTGGAAAACAATTGAATCAAGCGACGATGATACCGAGGAGAAAAAGCCGTTGCTTAAATATTACACGGTTTTCAACGTCGAACAGTGCGATAAAATCCCGGAGGAATTATTTCCAGATCAAGATCACGAATTTGATTCCATTGCAGCCTGCGAGGGGATTTTGGACAATGTGCCTGATATGCCGGATTTTAGGGAAGCTCCGAATGCCTTTTATGACATCAACTCAGACATCATCGGCCTTCCGCCCCGGAGGAACTTCGTATCAGCCGAGGAATTTTACTCGACGGCTTTCCATGAGCTGGTACATTCCACCGGGCATCCCGAGAGGCTCAACAGAAAAGTCCTTTCGGGAAGTGCCGGCATGAATGAAAATTATTCCAAGGAGGAGCTGGTGGCTGAGATCGGCAGTTCATTTCTGTGCGCCCATGCTAGGATCTCTCCCAAAACATTGGACAACCAGGCCGGGTATATCGCCAACTGGCTTTCGGTGCTAAAGGGGGACAAAAGATTCATATTTTCCGCGTCTTCGCTGGCTCAGAAAGCTGTGGATTATATCCTGGGAAATCTTTCTGCAACAGGCGATAATAACGCTTCTATCGGTGAAAACCATGAATACTCCTGAAGAAAAAGGGGAATGTCCGCTTTGCGGACATGTGGCTGTGATCCTGATGGATAAATACAGCCGGGAGGTAATGATTCTTTGCCCCGATAAATACTGTGTAAACAATCACGATATGTCAAACCAATAACCAAAAAGAGCTGTTCCTTATACGGGCAGCTCTTTTTTATTTTAGGAAAGGGAGCAGATGAGCAAATACAGGAAATATCCTTTGGAGATACTGAAGGTTTCGGAATCCATTCACGGTATTCCCATGTCCAGTCCGGAAAAAGTGTATGAATACATGAAAACCGAGGCCTTGGCCGACCGCGAGATATTTTGGGTGCTTCACATCAACAATAAGAACAAGATAGTCAAGAAGGAGATGACGGCCATGGGGACGGTAAATAGCTGCGCCGTGGTCCCGGGGATAGTTTTGCGTTCCGTGGTGGCCAATGGCGTACCCTGCATTGTAACGGTGCATAACCATCCCAGCGGCGACCCTGCTCCTTCTCAAGAGGATAGGAATTTATGGAGATCCCTGAGCGAGGGGTGCAAATTGCTGGGGATAACCTTGGTGGATAACATCATCATCGGAACCAGCAGCTATTACTCGGAAACCGAAAGCAGGGAAAGGAGATGACATGGAACCACTTTCAATTATTTTGTTAAGCATATCCTTGATAGCTTATTCCTTTTTGATCATGCTGTCGATACAAGCGGTAAAACGAAGACAGCGACGGGAAATAATGCCGGACATTATTCTGATTCCGGGCAGGATTTATTTCTTCTGGAATTATAAAAATGGTTTTCTGTTTCCCGATATTTGGACTGCCAATCCCAGGGGAAGGTTAGAGCCGGACAACAGGATGTTGCCATGCATCAATATCGGGCAGGGGACGGCAAAGAATATTTGCATTTGGTGGGCTTTCGATATCCTGGGATTTGCCAATCTGATAATGGAAAACGACAGGGGCAGGCTATTGCGCATAAAGCATATCAAGGATCACATCTGCATTGATATGTTATTTCCCAAAAATAAATACCCCGCTTTTCCGGAAAATTATTCAATCGCCTTCAGTGAAAAACCATATGGGGAGATAGCCTATCTGCTGCCCGTAAATATCAGTAAAAACCAGGAGAAAATATTTCTGCCGAAAACGTACCTGACTTTATTGGCTCTTTTGTATTACATACGGCATTTAAACCAATCCTCCGGAAATATTGATCCTCTTAAAATCCCGCTATGCCAGCTGTCGTTGGAATATGACGATATTGAGGATACTACTTATCAGGCCAAATACTCAGTTGGCTTGCGCGATATCGAGCATTACTCAGAAGACCCAGGGCCGAACAGATTGTTTTTCAGCGCTGTATTTGAAATCAATCGGGAATAATGGAGATGATATGGAGAAACTTATAGAGGGTGTGGAGCAAACCTTTACCCTGCTGGTTTGCCCTCATTGCCGCAATGAGGAATATATTCCCGATATCATTCAGCCCGATTTGTTCGAATGCCTCCATGTTTCATGCCAGGGGACGATAAAGGTTTGGAAATGCCGGGAATGTAAAAAGAATTTTTACACTAAAAAAGGATAAATGAAAGGACACTATCATGGGCAGAACACTTCATTACGATGTTGTCGGAATAATTACCGACGATGAATGGAACAAAATAGACGATCTCCAGGATGAATACAACATAAAGAACAGATGGACCTGTGAGCATCTATGCCTGACCAGGATTCCCTGCTGGTATCCCAGATGGCCGAACTGGTTCAAGGATTCCAATCTGGAGAAAGGAGTAACAGCGGATAAGGCCTGGAATATCATTTATAGCCATCTGGAGGGCTTGAACGGGGTCCGGCTGGAGAAAAAGGTCATGGAACTGGTTGATGGAAGGTTGTTGGCCTGGGGGAATTCCCGAAAAGAGGGGATCGCAGCTTCTGGTTTTACCAAGGTGGCTGACAACGAATGGAACGCCAAGCTGGTGACGGACTTTTTTATTGAGGTCAGCAAGATCTTACGGGGTTCTGCAGTAAAGCTTCACGATGAGGGTGATTATATATTATGCCAATACATCATTATCGAAAGAGGCATTGTCAAGCCCGACCACGATAGGATCAGGGAATACATCGTCAATCTGGAGAGCAAGGTCAATGATCCCAAATGGGAAAGATATTTCCGGCAATGCTTAAAGACAATCAAACACAATCTTTCATCGGCTGAAAAGGGCTTGTATTTTGCCGATCTCGACCCCGATGAGTACGAGGACCATCCAAAGTTCAGGACCCTGGCAATTGATATAGGGGGCAGTCATGGCTGAGAAGATTTTGATTAAAGCCAGGGACAAGATCAAGTGTCCTTTTTTGATGGTTGTCGATGTGGTTGGCAACTGTCATTTATGGTGCCCCAACGGGACTTTTCGGAAGGCCGATATCATCGGGCATTTTGGTGGATGGGCGTTGGAGCCCTGTTTAAATTGTTCATTGTCAAGGCCGGCCTTTGACCCCTTTGGAATCAATAACAACAACGGAGGATAAAATATGGATAAAACCCGAATTGTTACAATTATTTTTATCACCAAAGGCATCTTCGATTGCATACAGCAAGATAGGGACTTGATGTGGTTCCTCCAGGATTCGCTGCCGAAGCATTATGCCGGAAATCGTGGCGATCTGGATATGAATGACGGCCGGGAGAAGGAGTTTTTTCAGGCTAATCATGACAGGCTGATTTCAGTCGTCAAATACAAGCAAAACAGGATATGGATCATCACTGAAACCGATTTGACCGAAACAGTTATCCTTCTTTCCGAGGAATACGCCAAATCCATTAGCCTGGGGGTTTTTAGGATGGACGTGAAATAAGGACATACCAATATCCCGGGTAAAGCAACAAAACAAATAAAATTAAGGAGAATATCATGAAGTTAACACTTTCAAGGCAAAAAATAGTTGAAGCGCTCAGCGTGGTCTGTAAGGCAATTACTAAAAACAGCCTTCCGGTGCTTCAATATGTCAATCTCGGGTTTAATGAGAACATACTTATCCTTCGGGCGACTAACCTTGATCTGACAATCATCAAGACCATACGGCCGGAAAATCTCCCTGAATTACTGGAGCCAAACCAAAGCAAATTGCTGCCCGGTTCGGTGGTGCTGGCCTTGCTTTCCAAGTCCGCCGAGGACAAGGTTACGTTTTGTTGGGAAAAGCAGGACAACGGCGACGCTGTGCGCCTGCAATTTGGTAGCCATAAGAGCCAGATAAAAAATATCCCGCCGGTGGAGGATTTTCCGTTAGTTCCCGAGGTAAAAGCCGAAAGTTTTTCCGTTAGCGGGCTTGATCTGGAAAGGCTTCTATCTTTGGCGTTGCCTTTTGCTTCAACCGAGACGCCTCAAAGCGCTTTCAACGGGGTGTCTTTGAAGCTCTCCGGAAACCAGATCTCCGTCATCAGTACGGACCGGCACCGCCTGGCAAGCATTAAGCTTAACTTGGAAAGAGCCGGACGGGAGCCTAACGAGGGATTAAATGCCTGTTGTGTTATTCCCAAGGGACCTCTTAAGACGGTTCTTTCGATCATAGGGGACGACAAGGTTGACGTTTCCCTGGATGATCAGTTTATCAGTTTCATGGGATCGGACTGGCGGGCTTTCATCCGGCTTATACAGGATTCCTATCCGGATACCGAGGGCATCGTGCCCTTAAATTACCAGCTCAAGGCCGAATGCGACAGGGATTCGTTGATGGGGGCATTAAAGCTTTGCTCCCATGTTGCAGCCGGGGAATCGTCGGTGGAACTGCATTTCGGGGAGCGGTTTTCCGTCGATAACCAGGGGATATTCGGAGAGGCCTTTCAGCCCTTCGAAGGCCAGATCGTCGAGGGCGAAAACCTGCCCGAGAAATCACTTGATGCCATCAGAATCAATTGGCAGTATCTCCATGATATCGCCAGGCAAATACCATCCAGATATATTATTCTGGAAACAGAGGGCTATGCCAAGCCGGTAAAAATCTACGGCAAAACCCAACCGGCCAATTGGAATGAGACCTATATCCTGATGCCGGTTAGAAGGGATGATATCGAACAGGCAAGCCAGGAGGCGCAAAACAGCGAAGAAGAACAGGCCATTGTATCAGAACAGGGTGATCAGCCCGGCGAACCCGTAGATGTTAATTCCACGGAAATCCAGGAAACAGAGCCGATCTGCGGGGAATGCGCTTTGTTCGGTACGCCCCAGTGCGAGAGCGAAGTGGAACACGAAGGATCCCAGACCTGTGAGGCCTTTCGACCTAATTTTGAAGCCATTCCGTCCGAAGGTCAGGAAGCTTTTCAGGAGAAAGAGGAAATGGCGGAAGTGCCATCATAATAAACAGTACTAAAAATCAGAGAGCCGGAACTTAAATCCCGGCTCTCTGTTGCAATGAAAGGAAAATTGCCATGAAATATTTTATTTTCGTTTCTTTATATTATTTATAATTGTGTCCTGTTATCAATATGTCGAGGAAAGAACAGAAACCAGACCAATTGCTATAGACGTGCCGTTGATAAAACCTGCTGATCTGTTGGATGCATCAATAAAGACCAAAAGTGAAATAGTCACAGCAACCATCTCGTTAAAAGAGCCGACTGTTTCCCAGGCAATCACCAATACAATTATAAGGCATTTCAGAGGAAAAGGTATCAATGTAGCACGAGTGTCAAAAAAGACCATTTATCAAATATTGAATACAATACCGCGTCATACGTTTACAAGTAAAAATCTGAATAAAGTGTTTCGAGGAGAAACTTTTACCTTTAAGATGTCGGTAATTGTGCATATCAAAATAATCGGTGATAACTATTATCTGATGCGTGATAGAATATACGGGAGGGATAACCTGAAAAAAGCCATTGCGATCAAATGGTTGAAGTCCTATGAAGCCCATGTCTTTGACTGTTCAGAAAAGAGTGCTTTTATGGAATTCTGGTTGGAGAGAAACGGGTTTAACGCGGATATCGTGGCTGATGCTACCCACAGCTGGATTAAAGTAGAGGTTGAGCTAGGTAATTGGGTGGACGTCGAGGCTACAGGCGACGGTCCGAGTATTATGGTTCGTAGGAAATACACCTATCGCTTTAAAGACATCTATGATGCCATCGAGTACTTCCGCGACGAGTATGATTGGTGGAATGAAATAAAGAGGGAAGAGAGAATTATAGAGTATGTACTGAAATAAATAAAGAATCTTAGGGTAGTATGTGGTTAGTGTTGTCTAATATTTGTTTATCATGTTGCCTTTTTACCCAATCTGGAAAGTCTTTAAAAAAACACAAGAGGATTAAGCCAAAAAAAGATGATTCAATAAAAAGCAATATCAACGATAAATTATTTAACACAGAAATTTTAGTTAATTCAGCTATTATGGCAAAAATGTTTGTGAAAAAAACAAAATTGATAAATATTACAACAATTTTATGCCAGGGACCAGTAAAAAAAGAATGGGATCCAATTTTAATTGGTCCAAATTGATGCTTCTTAAGGAAAGTGGCTCTTAAGATGAATGGTTTTTTATTTTGAGAAAACAAATAAGTTAGTACAAAAACAAAAACGGTTGCAACTATTCCAACTAAACCAATAGATGAAATAAAAATAATTGAAAGGTTATTGGAAATATTTATCATATCTGCTCATGATTGGAATTATGGTCCCTCATCTGTGAACAACTCATATATTGTATAATTTCGGAAGCACAACTTGAACGAGGATTCCATAGATCGGCTTGTTTTGAATTTATCACTTCGTTGAATCGATCGTGTAATTCCATATAACCTGCGGTAGAATTTCTTTCAACAAGAACTGGAGCACTTTCTAATTCTCTGTGTTCTCGTTCAGTTATTGTTGGAGAGTCTGTGTTGTCAGAACAAAAGCAATGAGTTTTCTCTCTGTTATTTTTCTTTAAATATATTTTTACTTTATCTGGTTGAGTATAAGCTAAATTAATAAGTGGATGAGCTTTCCAATAGTTCTCCTTGTTTTTACCGTTTTCTGAAATATATAAATTATATAATTCATCTTTTATTAATATTTTTGGACCTGCAATAAATTCTATTTTTCCGTTTTTATTATTAACTAAATTTACTAATTCATCAATAATTGATTCATAGAAGAAGGGGCTAAGCTCGCCAGCAATTCCCCATAAAGTATAATTGCTGCTATAATTTATTACTTCACTTATTATTGATTTTATCTCTTCGCGGCTTTTATATATCTTTGTGTCTGGTCCTGCGGAAGATAAATATGCTTTAAATTTCCAAATCATTGAAGCAAATATTAAACCGCTACTTGCCAATATTATGCTATCGATTGTTTTCATTTCCCTTTTCCTTTGTTGATTAGTTTAAAGCCTTTATTTAATTAGCAAGGTTATATATTAAAAGCTTTCTATTGCAATAATGTTTTTTCATCAGCAATAATTTAATTGTTGATTTATATTGTCTACAATAAAAAATTGATATGCTACAACCATTTTCGATGAATGTCAACAGACTTATACAACATTGTAGTAAAAATAACAATAAATGTCAATACTAATTTATAATTAAATCGTGTATAAAACCGTAGTGTAAAATCTAAGGAGTGGAATATAGAATGCATACAAGTCATTTATATAATGGCCCATAAGAAATATCATGGTAAAACAAAACCGTGTTGAAATAAAGAAATATGAACGGTCTCTAAAGAAATGCGAAAGTAAATTATCCTTCGCCATTCAATTGCTTCGGGACATTGATATGAAGCTGACGCATATAATCGAAAGACTGAAATATTATCAGTTGGAGAAGAGGGAGTAAAATGGGTGAAAGTGATGATTATCGGTATTATGGAAAAGATAAAGGGAAACAGAGATTGGAGAATCACCTTCCGGAATGGATCGTCAAATTACGTGATGAATATATCAGGCAATCAGAAAAGAAAGATAATTTGTGAATTTGTTATTATGTCAGAGGGACAGGAAAGGTTTATAAATGATAAATTTTACTGGTAAGAATCAGCATCGGGAAACTAAAACTGGCTAAAGCCCAACTACTGAACTTGTTGTCGGACGTCTCGTCTGGGCGTCCAACAAGTAGTATATGTAGAAAGCTTTAAATAGATGCCCATATACTGTACTACTTGTATGAGAACTAACAAGGATATTTACGATTATGAGACACGTTATGAAAGAGCCATAAGCAATGTAAATAAAGCAAAAATATCAGTTATCAATAAAGAGCTGATATCGAATTTTGACAGAACCTGTTCCATCGAAAAACTGACCCAAGCTAGAAAAATAAAAATAATGCAGACCTTGGTCATCTTCGCGGATATCTATTTAAAAAAGGATTTAGATAAGGCTAATAAAGAGGATATCAAAACCGCCGTCCTAAAAATTGAATCAAGGAATGATTGCTCTCCCTGGACAAAAGAAGGTTACAAGGCGATCATAAAAAAGTTCTATAAATGGCTGGCATACGGTGATGAATATAAGAGCCGGATGGAATACCCGGAAATAGTAAGTTGGATCCGGGTGGGTATTCAAAGAAAAGAAAAACCACAGGTTCAGGCCTCTGACATACTTACGGAAAGGGAGATAGAAAAACTCATCCAAGCGGCAGAGCATCCCCGGGATAAGGCTTTCATAAGCATGCTTTATGAACTGGGCGCCAGAATAAGTGAGATTGGCAATCTCAAGGTAAAAGACATTACCCAGGATAACTACAGCCATATAATCGATCTGACCGGAAAGACTGGACACCGAACCCCTCGGATAGTCGTTTCATCAAATTATCTTACCAATTGGCTTAACAGTCACCCTCTTTCCAATGATCTCAAAGCACCTTTGTGGATTATGCTTGGAGACAGGAATAAAAATGTCAAGATGGGTTATGCATCATTCCGGGCATTAATATTGAGGCTAAAGGAACGGGCCAAGATAAAGAAAAGGATTCATGCCCATCTCTTCAGGCACACAAGGGTTACTCATTTGCTTGGCAATAAGCAGATCAACGAAGCCCAGGCCAAGGTATATTTCGGGTGGGTTCCGTCGAGTAAAATGCTTTCGGAATATTCTCACCTGGTATCTCAGGATGTCAATGAAGTCATGCTTGAGTTGCATGGAATAAAGACCGCCAAAAAAGATGAGGCACCCAAGGTAAAACAATGCCCCAGATGCAAGGCCGTCAATCCCAAGGAATATTTATTCTGTGGTAAGTGCAGCAGCGTTTTGGATGTAAATACCGCCATAGAACTGGACGAAAAGAGACAGGATTCCGATGATTTTATGACCGCTTTACTCAAGGATAAAGAGGTAAAGGAAATTCTGATTAGAAAAATATTGGAGAGTGGAAAAGGAAAGGATCTGATGAAAATATTCAACGGTAAAGATAACCCATAGAAGGGGAAATATTTTCTTGACCTTGAGTTTTAATTTGATATAATATCTGTGATAAATGGAAGGATTCGTTGTGGAACAGAGCGAAATTATAATAATCAATGATAAATCGAGCCTCAATGGTACACGGGAAATAGTCGGTCCATATCTGGATATGGTTTGCATGTCCAATGGAAGCGGTTATAATGATTCCAGCGTATTCTTTATCATAAATCCAATCAATAAGCAGTTCCGGGGAATCATCAAGATTGAATACAACAAAGATATCTGCCAGAAATATTTGTATTTTTCGGGCTTTGAGGAATTGAACGAGAAAAATCTACACAAGATCATCAAGGATATTAATAAGAATAAATATGATTTCAATGTATTCAAGGTAAAGACGGAGGAATCGGGAATACAAAACCCCAGAAAACTTACAGCAACACCATTTATTGGGGTGAGTTATTTCAAATATCAGCAGCTACTGGCCAGCGATGATGAGGGTAATTCCCTCTTTTTCGAGGAGGCTTCTGATCAAAATGATATTCTTATAGGATAGCTGCGTTTATGCCGAGAGTATTTCGCTGATAAGCAGACCTTTTTTTGTGAATTTAAACCTGACATTCCTTTTACCAACGGCAATCCGTGACAAAATACCCCTCTTTATGAATTGTTTTATCGCCCGGTAGACTTCGGTCCGCGGGGTGCTTTTTATTCCTTCGTACCTGAACCTGGTGAAAACTTGGCTTGCTCTGAATGTCCCATCCCTGATCTTGGAATAAGTGTTCATTATTTTAAGATATTCTCTCTTGCCTTTGCCGGCCGTAATCCATCCATACAATTTCCAGTCGATGTTTGAAGGTTCGATATAATCATCATTGACTGGTTCCTGGAAATCAGTGCCTGTTAACAGTTCCTTTCTTAAAACCTTTCCTTTTGCTGTCAATCCATAGATCCTTCCGGTTTTACTTTCTGGGTTAAAACATTTGACAATGTTTTTCCGGAACAGCTTCCTTAAAGCACAATTAACGATATTATTATTGATTCCAGAGGTTTTTATTAATTCTGAGGGGCTCATCGGCTTATAGAAACAAAGAATCAATTTCTTTTCCCTGTTTAATAAAAGTCCCTTAGCTGTCACATTTTAGGGCCTCTTTTGCTATTTATTGGAGTTGTAAGCAATCATTGTCATGCTTAGATTAGAGAAAAGGCAACATTATTAGACATAAAAACCTTTCGGTTATTATCACTTTGGAGTAATACTACAATATCTTGTACCCAACTACCTAAAATGGCCAATAGATTCTATATCTTGTTTCCCCCATATCAGTAACAAGAAGAAATACAAGCGATTGTATTGCAACAACATAAAGAAAAGAAACAAAACAGACAAAGAAAACAATCACGTCGCCCATCAGGGCGACCTCCTGCCGAGCTGGAAGCCGACCTCGATTGCCCAGAACAAGGTATCGGGCAATCAGAGCCGGAAGGCTGACCTCGGCGAGCGGAGCAACTAATAACAGAAACATACCGAAGGTTATAATTGGAAAATCTTAAATGGTTAGCTGAGCCAGGCGAAGCGCCTTTTATAATTTTCCAATACCAGGGAAAAATCATAAATGTTGGCGAACATCAGAGAGCAACTTTTATGTTTTTTATAATCCGAAAGGCAATTTGAAAATATGGAATATTTTGATATTGCCGGAACAAGGTCAACCGTAAAATATATAAATCCCACAATCCATGATTGAGTGGGATAAAATGACAGAACAAACCATAAAATCGGACCCAAGGGGAAGGATTTGCCTGGGCAAGAAAATTATAGATATATACGGAAAAGATTTTATAGTAATAACCTTTGCATCAGAGATAATCCTCCTGCCGGCAATAAGTGATCCTATCGGGGAACTTCAGGAGCAGGGTAAAAAGCTTCCGAAAAAAGCAACAATTAAACAACTAAGGCAAGAAATATTAGATCAAAGCCTTAAGGACATGGCTTAAATGGTATACGCGGACACGGACTTTTTCCTGGCAATCATGAAAAATGATGATTGGCTTAAAAGCAATGCCCGGAAAATATATGAAAAATACAAGAAAGAGCTCAGGACCTCAGTAATTACTCTAATAGAGCTTCTTTTATTATCGGAGAAATACCGGCTGGATCCCGAGAACATTGTTCTTTCCTTATATTCAATCTGTAGTATTGAAGGCATAGACAGAAAGAAAGCATTGCTGACTTCATATTATATCAAATATAATAAACTTAATGTCTTTGATGCTCTGCATGCCGCTTATTCTGCAAAGGACGATATTATAAGCTCTGACAAAGCCTTTGATGACGTAGGCATTAAAAGGATAAAACTTGAAACTTGAAAAATATCTAGGAATAGTCATTGACTAAAAAATAGCAATTTGCTATTATATTAAAAGGGTAAAAAGGTGGAACAGCCGTGGCTTCTCAGACAGTAAAATTCGAATACGATGAAACACACAATATCCTTTTTGTCGAGGATGATTATGTGATCAACTCAGAGGACGAGGTTGACGCATTTTTAAAATTATACGCTGATAAGTTCAAAGT
>MGXG01000107.1:350-11734 GCA_001801285.1 Gammaproteobacteria bacterium GWE2_37_16 | reverse complement strand
CCAACGCAAATTCCTATCGGTACGCCTTTAGCTTTATTGATTATTGGCATAGTTCTGATTTTCTTTCCTGGTATCATTAAACCAGCTGGTACAACAATTTTTGGTTCTTCTAATATGGCAGGTGGTTTTAGTGGTAATACAGAGCTTTTGCCAGCTGGTGCTGGCACTAATCCTCCTCCTAATCCTAGAAAATAAACAGAAACTAATTGTTTTTTGTTTATTGGTGCTCAGGGGGTGGGCATGTATAATATTCTGTGGCTACGTAATATGGGAGCTACAAGAAGTTTTTTAATAGCGATTTAGTATTGTTTTTTTGATTTAATTTAATTTTTTGAGGAGATAGAAAAATGAGAAATTTTTTCAAACCAAATAAAAGTGTTTTTGCGAGTATTTTGAAAACGGTTTTATTTGCACTTATTTCTGTTGGTGGTTTGTATGCTGCTCAGGCTATTGCTGCAGAAAATAATCTTGGAAATTTAGCCTCTGGTGTGACAGGTTCATTTACTGGTATAGGTAGTTTAATGATAGCTACTTCTTATTTGGCTGGAATTGGTTTTGCCATAGCGGCAATTTTCAAATTTAAACAACACCGTGATAACCCAACGCAAATTCCTATCGGTACGCCTTTAGCTTTATTGATTATTGGCATAGTTCTGATTTTCTTTCCTGGTATCATTAAACCAGCTGGTACGACAATTTTTGGTTCTTCCAATACGGCAGGTGGTTTTAGTGGTAATACAAACCTTTTGCCTCAGTAAATAGTTTGGTTTGTGTAGCCATAGGCTTTTTGACCCGCACATAGCCTGTGGCTACAATGTTTGCCATCATTAGCGGTTTATTAAAATGAATATTTTGAAAATATCAATTTGTTTGATTTTTGTAGGATTCAGTTTATACGCAGCTGAAGCGGTGGCTATGGCTACCAATATAGGAGATATAGCACAAATTGTCGTGGGATCTTTCCAGGGAATAGGGCAACTAATGATTGCTACCTCGTATCTCGCTGGTATTGGTTTTACTATAGCTTCGATTTTTAAATTCAAGGCATATCGCGATAACCCAACACAGATTACGATAGGAGCGCCGGTTTCTTTGTTGATTATTGGTGCGGTGATGATTTTTTTACCTGGCGTGATCAGACCTGTTGGGAGTACGGTTTTTGGGGGAGATACTGATTTAAATAAGATTGCTGGTGGTTTTACAGGAAAAGGCGCTAATGCCTTGCCTGGTGGTGGTACTTAAATATAGTTATGCTTGCCTTACAACCTCTTAAACTTTGTGTTATTCCTGATGCTTGGCGGCTGTTTTCGCAACGTAAGAATGACCAGCGTTTTCAGGATTTTTCACAACGGATTTTTGAGCGTGATCAATTTACCTGTCAGTTTTGTGGTTTTCAGGCGATGGAACACCAGGATGTGGTTAATCTTGATCGCAATTACTACAATAACAAACTATCTAATTTATTGACGGCTTGTTGTTTTTGTGCGCAATGTTTTTTTTTGGAGGCGGTGGGAAAGGACGATAATAGTGGAGGTACGCTGATTTATCTGCCTGAAGTGACACAAAATGAATTAAATGGTTTCTGCCATGTATTATTTTGTGCCATGGCGAACGCTACAAATCATCGAGTTGATGCACAGAATATTTATCGCAGTTTTAAGTTGCGTTCTCATGCAGTAGAAAAAGAACTTGGTGAAGGAATGAGTAATCCTGCTCTTTTGGGGCAGATGTTAACTGATACTCCCGGTAAAGAACGGACAAAAATTATTGATAGGATTTTGCCCTCGGTTCGTCTTTTGCCTTCACAATCTAAATTCAGTAAACAAATAGATGATTGGGCTCAGGGCGCGGTTAAGGAACTTTCTGGCGAATAGCTGCTGCCAGTAGCCGCAAGCTTTAGCTTGCGTTATAACTTGTTTTTACCGTATGTTTGACAATATTTAATATATACGCAGACTAAAGCTTGCGGCTACGAGAGACGTGACTACGAAACGTGTGACTGCGCAACCAATAACAGTTTTGAAAAATTACAATAATTTAAAATTCAATATTTCTTAACTATGGCAAACATCATGGAATCCTTTCTCGATAGTGTTGATTTACTATTGGTTTGGGTCGGTATACTTCTAAAACAAGCTCCAGAATACTATTGCGAGCTACAAACAGCTGATAGCCCAACTTCATTGGTGGCTAATGATGGTTCGTTGGTGTCGATTTTAAAGATATCTGGAGTGAAAGCTCTTATAGGGACGGAAGAGTTTAATTATGTGCAAAATAGTTTGATGCAGAGTCTGCGTGGATCAATGGCACGTGATGGGCACATGATTCAAGTCTATTTCGAGTACAATAAAGAAGAAGTTAATGATGATATTAAATACATTTTTCAACCAGCGCGAGAAACAGCTAAAAGACTGAATTTGGAATTGGATGATTTATTTTTAGAGCGCGTTGGTTATCTTTCCAGTTATTGTGCACACGAAGAAGTTTTTTTGGTGCTCTGGACGAGACCTAACTCTCTAACCAATGAGCAGCTCCAACAGGCAAATAAGGAAAAGTATAAACAAATCAGAAAACAGAAAATACCACCGTTTCGTTTTACGCAAAATCTTCTTGCAGCTATACCTGATCTACGCGATACACATGATTCTTTTATTCGCTCTGTCAACAATGATTTAAATTCTGCTGGTGTGGTTTCACAGATATTGGAAGTGCATGAAGCTCTATATCAGGTGCGCAATAGTATTGATCCTGAGTTTACTTCACGTGAATGGCGACCGCTCTTGCCGGGCGATCGTATGCTAGCCATTCAGGAAGCAAAAAAAATGAATGGCGATATTGCCGACATTTTGTGGCCAGCTTTGGGGAGGCAGTTGTTTTCTCGGGATGCGGAAAATATCGATTTACGTACTACTCGCGTT
Source organism: Gammaproteobacteria bacterium GWE2_37_16 (assembly GCA_001801285.1). GTDB lineage: Bacteria > Pseudomonadota > Gammaproteobacteria > UBA9339 > UBA9339 > GWE2-37-16. The sequence goes on along the minus strand of MGXG01000107.1, from coordinate 8,816 downwards.
GGTGATCGTGTTTATTCTTGTATTTTTATCGATTTATTTCCCAAAGAAGTGCAACGTTTTTCTGATCTTTTTATACGTACTTTGCCGTTAAATATACCATGGCGTATGTCTTTTCAGATAGATAGCAATGGTTTGTCTTCGCTCAAGATCAAAGCTGCTTTAACTTCCGTGATGAGCTGGACTTCAGCGCAAAACAGATTGATTAATGATGCAAATAATTTATTAAAATATATAGAGTTACATAGTGATGATGCTGTTGTGAAATTGCGGATTGCGGTTACCACATGGGCGCCTTCGGATAACATCCGGCTATTGCGTTCACGTGCTTCACAGTTAGCAAAGGCAATTGAAGGGTGGGGTTCTTGTAACGTTTCAGAAGTTGCAGGCGATGTGTTTGCTGGAGTTGCATCAACTATGTTGGCAATTTCTTCACAAAATGTTGCAGTTCCTACGGTAGCGCCTTTATCTAGCGTACTTTACATGTTGCCTTTATTTCGCCCATCTTCACCTTGGGTCTACGGTGCGATTTTATTTCGTTCGCCAGATGGAAAACCCTGGCCATACCAGCCAGGATCTAGTGAACAAACTACCTGGATTGATTTGTTTTATGCACGTCCTGGTTCGGGAAAATCAGTTTTATCAAATGCGATCAATTTGGCGCTTTGTTTATCGAATGGAATTCAGCGATTACCGCGTATAGCTATTGTTGATATTGGACCATCAAGTAGTGGTTTGATTTCTTTGCTTAAAGAGGCATTGCCTTACGACAAACGTCATTTAGCTGCTTACCATAAATTAAGAATGACACCGTCTTATGCTATTAATCCTTTTGATACGCATTTAGGTTGTCGCTATCCGACACCACAAGAACGCGGATTTTTAGTTAATTTCATAACTTTATTAGCAACTCCAGTTGGGGCGGCGAGGGCTTATGATGGCGTACCAGATATGGTGGGATTGGTAGTTGACGAACTATATAAGAAAAACGCCAATGAAGGCAATCCTGAAGTTTATACGCCAGGTGTGGAAGAGGTTGTTGATGCGATTTTAGAAGAGACGGGATTTGTACGCGATGTGCGTACTACATGGTGGGAAGTGGTCGATGCTCTCTTTTTGTCTGGTTTTCAACATGAAGCAATGCTAGCACAACGCCATGCTGTTCCTTTATTGGCAGATGCGACTGCTATTTGCCGTATTCCAGCTATCGAGGATCTTTACGGAAAAATCAAAGCTCCAACAGGAGAAACTTTGGTTGATGTATTTACGCGGATGATTTCCTCCGCTATTCGTGAATATCCGATTTTATCACAATCGACAAAATTTGATATTAGCTCTGCTCGTGTTGTTTCGCTTGATCTTGACGAGGTAGCAAAGAGCGGAGGTGATGCCGCAAATCGCCAGACTGCGGTTATGTATATGTTGGCGCGCTATATTTTAGCGCATCATTTTTATCTTAATGAGGATGATGTTGCTGCGATGCCGGAAATTTATCATGGCTATCATCAAAATCGTGTTGCTGAGATCAAAGAAGATCCAAAACGGCTTGTCTTTGATGAATTTCATCGTACGTCTAAAACGCCAATGGTACGCGATCAGGTAATCGTCGATATGCGAGAAGGGCGTAAGTGGAAGGTACAAGTAGCGTTGATTTCTCAATCACTTGATGATTTTGATGCTGTTATGGTTGAATTTGCAACTTCGATTTTTATTATGGACGCAGGACCAGAACAGGCGATACGCAAAACGGCTGGAGTCTTCGGTTTGTCAGAGACTGCGCAATATGCCTTGCGTAATTTTGTCCATGGTCCACGCGAAGGAGGGGCGACTTTTCTTGCTCAGTTTGCCACTAAGGAAGGCATGAATACACAACTTCTGACGGCAACGCTTGGTCCTGTTGAACTTTGGGCTTTTACGACAACTGCCGAGGATAGTAATATTCGTAATCAGTTGTATAGGAAAATTGGTCCTACCGAAACCAGGCGCGTTTTGGCAACGATTTTTCCAAATGGTACAGGCACTAAATACATTGAAAATAAGTTGGCTACTCTCAAAGAACAAGGTGGTCTTATTGATGAAGATATAAAAATTGGCGTCATTGATCAGCTTATTGCGGATATTATCGTCGAATATAACAAGGATCCTTATTTCCGTAGATTGGCGTGAGCTTTTTTGTAGCTGTAGGTCATAAGCTCATAGCTGCAAGCTTTGTTTGAGTTTTATCGTGTGTTTCCTGTATATAAGTTAACGGCGTTTAATTTACATTATCTATTGTATTATCTTGTTTGTCTTTTAGACATTTCGTTGTGTCCACGCAATTGTAGCAAGATCAGTAAGATTAATTTTTAAGAACTGATTTCATTGTTATATGCTATTTTTAATATTACATTGAAATTATTTATCTTCTTTCAATAAATTGCTTTGTTGACGTTTGATCATGATTTTTTCATAGACTTCCTCGCGATGGACAGAGATTTTTTTTGGAGCTTTAATTCCAATACGTGATTGACGGCGCGATGTTTCTAACAAGGTAATGATAATTTGATCATCCCCCTCGCCAATGATGATGGATTGGTTTGCATGACGGGTTAAGATTAGCATTTTAAAATCTCCGAATTTTTGGTTTAACACTGTAGCCGCAGGCTTTGACCAGCGCATTAAGTCTATTAATTAAATCATAGCTAAATTTCGTTGTTACGGTATATTTAAAAAATTCTCTGCCACTGAGATGATTTTTATTTTTTTCGGTAGGGTCTTGTGCAAGTTGAATTTGGTTTTGATGTTTTTTAAGTAAAATTGCACGGTATATTTGGATAGATTTAATTCTTTAGCGATACAACCGAAATCGACAGCTTTTTCTTTTAATATTTCCGCTAAGCATTCTATTTCTCTTTTTGATAAGGAGAATTCTTCATGTTTTTCAAAAGGAATGGAGTTTTGCATATATTTTAAGTGACTAATAAATTTTTAAAAAAATACAAATCCATCAATAATATCTATGTCCATATCGGTTTGGGTTGATTGGGGGTTTTACATTAAGAAGCCGCTCTATAATGTTTCAATCAAGATATGTAAAATAAATTACCATATAAATCAATGTGTTGTTTTTATTTTTGAAATTTTCACCAATTTGAACACGCATTGTTCTATATGCTTATAATTTTACCCTAAAATCGTATTCGATATTATCGAATTAGATTTTATAGTCTCATGATAAAACTGACAAAAGGTGTTTGTCAAGAAAAATTAAATGTTAATTAAAGGGATTTATTTTTTGCGGAAAATGTTTCATGTTCGTAAAATTCAATCTCATTAAGATAACATATTGATTTATATAGTAATTTAATTTACATGTCTTTGAGAGAAACATGTGTCCCGATTAGTTGATTTGAATTTTTTTACAAGATGAATACGTTTGACGCGTAAAATCGTTATTTTTAGGAACTTTATAAAAAACCGCGAAGTAGAGGAATTGTGTTTATTTCTTCATTTGTTTGATGGTGAATGCAGTGTACACCGAGCTTTTTAGCTGGCTCAAGGTTTGTTTCCAAATCATCTATGTAAATGCAGTTTTCTGCTGACAATTGAGCATCATTCAAAACATATTGATAAGTTTTTGAGTCGGGTTTGCGTAGATGTAGAGTAAAAGAATAATAAACGGCATCAAAAAGGCTTTTGAAATTTCTCTGATAGGTTTGATGAAAACTTTTTTCGATTTTTTTGGCGTGAATTGAATTTGTATTCGATAAAATAAATAATTTAAAACCGTTGTTTTTTAATTGGTCCAGTGTTTGCATGGTATTCTTAGATACTCCCAATTGGTTGGCACACCATGCTTCTTCTATAAAAAAATCAGAGGTTTTGGGGTAACACATTGTTTGTAAATGTTTTATGAAATCTTTTTCACTTATGTTGCCCAATTCAAATGCTGAACAGACGCTGGATTGTTTGAGCAGGCTAAATAAATCTGCAGCATTACTCATTCCTGATTTAGCAAAGGATTGAGCGACTTTGGTAGGATCGATTTTTTCTATTACTCCGCCTAGATCAAAGATAATAGTTGTAAATTTATTTTCTGTGAATTTATCTTGCATGGGGAAATACTCGATTATCGTCATGAAAATCATTATCTATTTTCATTATTTCATCCCATGTGGTGCGTATGTAGCGGTCTGGAATAGTTTGAGTGCTATTTCTTCCGGTAGTAATAACGAAAGCTTTGTTCGGGGGCGCTAAATTTAAAATATCTCTGTCATTAACCAAGGGATCATCGGCAAAAACAGCTTTAATACAATTTCTGATTTCTAAAGCGGGTTTCTCTAATGCTTGTTCCAAACCGATAATTTTTCTTTCACGTACATTGGCATGCAGCAAGGTTTTGTTTTCCCAATCAACTTTAGCCCCGGAAATAAGTATTTGATTGGCAATTTCTTGCGTTATGGTGCCGCTTGCCACAAGTCCATCTCTAAAGCCGTAAGCACCATCCTGATAACTTCCTGTGGAAAAAAGACAAACGGCACCATTGCGTATGCTATTTTCTAAATGAGATATGGCTTTTTGATGAATTATTTTATGTTTAACAAATAGTTCTGTAATTTGTTTGGCATATTCACGAATGCTTGATGAGTTCGTATTAGCGCGAAAAGTTTGAATGCCAGCTTGCATTATTTTATACGACGAACCAACAGGATCGTTTTCGGTGATCATAGATTTTTCCCAATCAGCAACCATCTTTCTTAATTCAACTTCGTTGTCCGAAAAATGATAGCTAATCAGTGGCCAAAAAGCGTAGGTGTCACAGCCACTAGTGTCCTGAATGTCGCCATGAACATGAGTTAATGTACCATCGATGTCGTAGATGATGAGGGGCATAATATTTTCTCTATTCACAGTAGTTTTGGTTTGGATTTGGCTGGATATGGTAGAGTTTCTATATATTGCGAAGAGCTGACGACTTTGTCTAATAAAAGGTTGTATCGCATATGGCGACAAACATTTAAATTGCATTTGCATGATTTCATATCTAGATGTAATTTCTTTTTGACAGCTTTATGTTTAACGCTTTCCCAAATTTCTTCAATATGTCTGTCATAAACATTACCAATACTATTCATTGTATCACAGGTTGAAGCAACGCAAGGAAATACATCGCCGTTGGAACGTATAAGCATGTACAATCCATATTCTATTGCCCAGCATTTATCGGATAATTGTAGTTCAACAGAGTTATCATTGGTGACAATAGCATCGATTTGTGCTGGGTAGTAATTGATTGCAGGAGAATTGTAAATAAGTTCGCGTAATTTTTGTTTTTGATTTAGATTTAATGCAACATTTTGATCAGGTTCGAAATTACCAGCTAACTTGATTATAACCACATCAAAATCCATTTGCATACAGAATTGTAAATAGTCTCTTACCATCAGATAATTTCTATTATTAATTACTATTTTTCCGGTAATTTGTGTAGTATTTTTATTACGATTATTGAATAACCAATGCATATTTTGTATGAATAAATTAAAATTATTTGTTTGCGTAGTTTGTGAGTAACTATATTGATTGTAACCACTAACATTGATTTGTAAAATATCCAAAAGTTGTAAGGTTTTTGGAGTAAAGTTGTTAATGATTCCTAAGCCATTTGTAGCAATAGATTGATTATAAGGAACATCTCTTTTTAATATTTCCTCAAATTCACCTCCTTGCCAAGCTAAAGGATCACCGCCACCTGAGTATATTAGGCTGCTAATGTTTAAATTATTAATTGACCCTAGAATCTTATTTACAGTCAAGGAGCTTAATTCAGCACTGTCTTGATTGCGTTGCGTATATGAGCAGTGCAAACAATTACATTGACAGTTGCTAGTTAAATGTATTTCCACTGCCCAAGGGGTGCTAATAGAGTTGGCTATTTTGTCATAACCACCCCGTGTCTCAAATGATTTTTTTTCAGTATTATTGAATATATTTAATATCTTTTTGGGATAAAATTGTTCAAGTAGATGGGGAGGACCCAAAACAAAAGAGTCTGGGGATAAAGAAAGAAGATTTAGTTTCATAAAACAAAGTATGCCTTTCGCTGAATCTATCAAAAGTAATGTTGCAAATAACGCATAAACTACTTGCTAATACGATTTATCATATTTTTTAACTAGCTACATATGGTTTTGTAATACTTGCAAGCCATAATTGAGCAATAAAATATGAATACTATCCTTGTATGTTGATATCCTTTTGGTAGGAAAAAATGGTTTATAGATATTAGCTAAGTCTCCAGCTAATACAAGAGGCAATGTAATTTGAAGTTGCCTATCAATGGACTCTATTTTTTGCAACAATAAATTAGCACTTTCTTTTACTAATTCACGAGGTTTATCTTCTTCACACATTAATTCCCTAACGATGGAGCTAACTTTGTTATAGGTTATCCATGGCTTCAACATCACATTTTCAGCTAGAAGATTCACATCATCGTTAAAGCAGGTTGAAATTTTGTCGGCTAAAAGTGTGTTTGACTCTATGTTTTCTTTAACGTTAATAACATGTTTGATTGCTTCACAACCGAGCCAATGATTCCCTGCGGTATCGGCGATAGGGAAACCATAGCCTTGTAGTTTGGTGAAGTTTTTGCCGTGGTCTGTACTGTACAGAATAACGCTACCATCGTTGATGGTAATACAGATACCATTTTGGTTGCCAAGAAGTGCTCGATAATTAGTTATGACGTCAGACTCAATAACGAATTTGGCAAATAGATTATCTCCGTTGTTTTGAATTTTAATACGATTATTTGTACCCTCGTATTGTTGTACTGAGGTAAAGACGGCTATATTTTTATTATTTGCACTACATTGGAAATTTTTTATGATGATAGTTTGAATTGAGTTGGCGATACGATCGATAAATTCATCAGGGTTTTGTCCGCAGCCTAAGTCAAAAGCTAAAACCGCCTTTTTTTTTGTTTTAGAGTTAATTTCATAAACCATGCAGTAGGTTGTGGTTATTATGGAAACAAAGACAGCTATATATTGGATGGGATATTTATTTTTTGTAGTTGTTAAGTAATTCCCATTGTTTTTAGTTGGGGCTAAAACTTTTTGAAACACCATCTCCGGACTACATTCTAGTGCATTAATGATAGAGACCAATTTTGTCACTCCAAAATCTCGGCTTCCTTTGAGGATGGGGATTAAGCTTGAATAACCAATTTTTGACATTTGCGCTAATTCTTTCGCGGATATGCCGCGTTTTTGCATGATCTCTTCAAGTGATTCTGATATTTGTCTTAAAATCGGTCGTTTCATAATTATGAAAAGAAGTGTAAATAATTAACGAGAATCAAGAGATGTAAAGAGAATTGCTATATAGGCAAAACAACTAAAAAGTAAAAGCTAAATTTTAGCATAGTCACCTTTAAAGGAATTTTAAAAAACAATTTTCTTTGCATATTCATATTTTTAAAGTTTTTCCTATATCTGTATTTGACCACATTTTTGCAAAAAAAACCATCCCCAGTCAGTTGACGCTCAAATATTTCATTAAAGACATATTAAAATAATCTTGTGTCAAACTAAACCACAGGTCCTTGAGTTTAACAAGTAAGTGCACCACCCCGACTTAAGAATTAAGTAATTTTACTTTCTCTGCAATCACCAATCAAAATAACGGTGAATCATCATCTTTTGGTGTTGGTGGGGCTTCAGAGGTAGCTGGTTGCTCGGCGATCGCTGGAGCTTTAGCAGGTACTCGCCGGTGAGGGAAAACAGGTTCGGGGGTAATTGAAGCTACAGGAGCCTCAGCTATCGGTACTTCCTGTGTCTCTGGAACAGGTATAGGGGAGGTGGTAACAGAAAGTGGTTTCTTTTTAGGTTCAACAATACGCGATGTTTGTGCTTTAGGAGTTACAGGAACCGCATTTACTACAGGAGCTGAGGCGGAATCTGGTTCAGTAAAGGCATCTACACCCTCTGATTTTGTTTCTGTTGGGTTAGTTGCTTCATCTGCATTTCCTTCTTCATCAGAATCAGAAGTAGATGTTTCAGATGCAATTTGTGTTGGCGCAGTTTTACGTGCAAAAATCTCGAAAATACCTTTTTGACCAGGTGCAGCACGTAACCCCGTGTGTGGGTCAATGCGTGAAGTTACTATTCCTTCAGGTTCAGGCATAGCATTTTCTGGTTTATCATTTAATGCTTCTCCCATGAAATCTATCCAGATTGGCAACGCATCTTGGTTTCCATGTTCGCCAATGGATTGTGATTTGTCGAAACCTACCCAAGCGGCAGTTACTAAATCACCATTAAAGCCACAAAACCAACCATCATTTTGATTATTGGTTGTTCCTGTTTTTCCGGCTAAATCGTGGCGATTAAGTGAGAGGGCTTTAGTAGCGGTACCCTGCCTAATAACGTCTTTCATAGCGTCGGTCATTAGATAGGCATTGCGAATATCAATGGTCCGCATTGC
>MGXG01000107.1:0-325 GCA_001801285.1 Gammaproteobacteria bacterium GWE2_37_16 | reverse complement strand
TTGACTTCTTCATCACTCGATTGCTCATGGTATGGTGGCGCTATTTTTGGTTGAGCCTGAAAAATCACTTTATCGTTTTGATCTTTAATCGTATTGATGAAATATGGGGTTATTTTGTAACCACCGTTAGCAAAAGTTGCGTAACCGGAAGCTAGTTGCACTGGACTGATACTGGTTGCACCAAGCGCTAAAGATAAGCCTGGCGAGACTTGGCCGCGCACAAAACCAAATCGTTGCAAATAATTAAGAGCATAAGACAAGCCAATTGATTGTAAAAGTCTTACTGATACTAAATTGGTTGATTTCATTAATCCAACACGTAAAC
>MGXG01000106.1 GCA_001801285.1 Gammaproteobacteria bacterium GWE2_37_16 | reverse complement strand
TGAAAGTATTTGGAATCTTGAAAATCGTTTTACCGGTTGGACGGATGTGGATCTTTCTGAAAAAGGAATTTTGGAAGCCAAGAATGCAGGTAAATTATTGAAAGAAGCAGGATTTATCTTTGATCTTGCTTTTACTTCAGTATTAAAGCGGGCCATTCGTACGCTATGGTTTGTCGAGGATGCAATGGATTTGATGTGGATTCCGGTAGTTTATTCCTGGCGTCTGAATGAAAGACATTACGGTGCTTTGCAGGGGCTAAACAAATCTGAAATGGCGAAAAAATTTGGTGAAGAGCAGGTGCATATTTGGCGTCGTAGTTACGATATTCAGCCACCAGCTTTAGAAAAAAGTGATCCGCGTTGGTCAAGTAAAGATCCGCGTTATAAATATATGGATCCAAGTTTGATTCCGTTTACTGAATGTTTAAAAGACACAGTATATCGGTTTTTGCCATTTTGGTACGATCAAGTTATACCTGAGTTACTGTTAGGCAAGAAAATAATCATATCTGCTCACGGTAACAGTCTGCGCGCTTTAGTGAAATATCTCGATAATGTTCCTGAAAAGGAAATTGTAGAGCTAAATATTCCTACTGGAATTCCTCTTGTATATGAGCTGGATGAAAATTTAAAACCAATTAAACATTATTATCTTGGTGATCGAGAAGCAGTAGCTGCGGCGATGCAGGCAGTGGCGAATCAGGGTAAAGTTAAAGCATAAGGTAAAATTATGGACAAAAAAGCCGAAGAATATTTTCATTGTGAGGGTGAAAATTACAATTGTGCACAAGCCGTTTTGAAAGCATTTCAGAAGAAATTTGATGTTTCCGATGAAATGGTCGAAGAATATAGAAATTATGGCGGTGGGCGAGCGGATGATAATATGTGTGGTGCATTATTTTCTGTTATGCAATTAATAAAGGAACATCCAGAGCAAAAAGCGAGTATTAAAAAAGAATTTGCTAAAATCTTTGGTTCAACAAAATGTAAGGATATTTTGAAATCAAAACAACTTACTTGTAAAGATTGTGTAAAAATGGCTGCTGAATTATTGGAAAAATCAGAAAATAACATAGATAATGGCATGCACTAACTTGATTCAATTACCGTAAGATACAACTATAGAAAATAGTTGTATTAGCACAGAAAATTCATGAACATATCATCATATTTATGTGTGATTTTAGAGGGGAATTTTATATGACCGATATTAAAACCCAGATTAGTGAAATATTTAGTACTCAGCCTACATTTGCTAGTTTTGCAACTATTACTGAAGACAATAAGCCATGGGTACGTTACGTTAGTGTGATTTACAATCCTGAGGATATGAGTCTTCGTTTTGCAACTTCTTTAAATTCGCGCAAAGTAAAGCAAATTACAAAAAACCAGGAAGTACATTTGACTTACGGTGCTATTGAACCCGGAAAATGTGGAAGTTATTTGCAGATCCAAGGGGTAGCTAAGTTCACACAGAATCAAGCAGAGCGCGATGCAATTTGGAACCCACACTTAGCGGAATATTTCAAAGGTAAAAATGATCCCAATTATGTTGTTGTAATCATAGAGCCTAAGCTTATTGAATTCTATGCACCAGGTGTTTTTGAGCCAAAAATATGGAAAAAGGAGCAGTAAAATGAGTGAAAAAATACTTTTAATTTTCGGTAGTCCGCGTAAAAACGGCAATACCAGTATTGTTACCAAATGGTTTATCGAGGGAGCTGAATCTAATGGGGCAACTGTTGAGGTGGTCAATGCCAATACATTGAAAAACAAAGTTCCCGGTTGTTCTGCCTGCATGGGTTGCCAAAAATCCGATAAACGCGAATGCGTTATTGATGATGAAGTAGCTGCGGTTATCAAACGTATTCCAGAATTTGACGCGTTGGTTATAGCGACACCAATATATTTTTTTGGTCCGTCGGCGCAAGTTAAAATTGTTATGGATAGAATGTTTGCATTAGATAAGTTTAATATTGAAACTGGTGAACATCTTACGGATAAAAATAGGGCAGCTAAAGCCAAAATGGTTTTGATTGCTACCGCTGGTGGTGGTTTAGATACAGGGCTGAATTTGCTTGATACAACTTTTAAAATGGTGAGCGATTTTACCGGTATTTGTTATGAATCATTACTTGTGCCATTTTGTGGTTTTAATCCCAATTCGGTAATGCAGAAAAAAGATATCCGCGAAAAAGCAATTTTGTTTGGACAAAATATTGCAGCTTCTAGATAGTATTTTTGTTTTGATATTAAAAGAAAATATTCCCAAGCTTAGACAGAAAAATACCCGGCGATCTTAAATCTACGCCGAATACCAAACAGCGAAAAATGATAACCATGGATGATAAAACTCCAGAGATACCGTAGCCGCAGGTTTCAACCTGCGTGGACGAGGGCACGGATATGTTTGGATTTGTGTAATATTGGATAAACCCCAAAAATATAAAGTCATATCAATAAGAACGAAAATCACGCCAATTTAACCCCGCAAGCTAAAGTTTGTGGCTACGGGCTTGTGGCTACGTAATCGTAAATAGTATGCTCAAATGTTTTGAGCTATTACAGGGCTTGGAGTTACAAAAAAATCCATTGGCCTAACTAATCTAAAAAATACGGTATACAAATTTAATACTCATCTTGTTAAACTATCAAGATACTAATGGATTTAAAATTCCCTTTTAAAATCACAGCACTTTGATTTTAAAAGCATTTTCATTGACATATCTTTTTAGTTCATCAGGTGAATTTATTATGAGAATTGCTATATCCAAAAAAATTTCTATACTCGAGTTTTTAAATGAATATTTACAATATGTTGAAACTGGCAATCTGACGCAAAATTTAAATTCGTTAATGGAAGGGGCGAGAAAAAGCGAGGGTAATCGAAGATGGATACATGCTTTTGCTGATACTGATTTGAAAAAATTACAAGTTTTAGAAGGTATTGTGGGTGATTTGCTTAAAGTCCCTGTGACAATTATTCAAAAAGAGCCAAATTGTTACCTTAAATTAAGTAAACTTATTAATGTTGATATAGGCACTGATATTGAAGAGGTAATAGATGAAATTAAAGTGGCTTTACGAAAAAAATATCTTCTTGAGAAAAGTGTTTGTGAAAATAAAATAATAGCTAAGCCATTTTCTATAATAGCAATACCTACTATTTTACCGGCAATTCCAATTTCTCTACCTTTATTTACAACGAGACAAGAAACACCACACAGAGAAAAACGAGCCAAAGTTATGGCTACTATTATTCCTAGGCGGAAAATATTTAGTTTTAAGTCCATTTTATTTTTTGCAGGAGGAATAGCTTTGATTTTAATCTTAGCTATTTTGTTACGTCGTTATTTGAATAATGTTCCAAAGAAAATGACATTTTTTTCACCACCAGCTAATCATCAAATTACACCAACATTAGATGGAGTTGAAAAAGTAGATATAGATTGTAGTAAAATTGCTACAAAGTTTGCCGATTGCCGCAGTAATGTTTCACAAGACCAAATCAAAACTTGTTTAGGGGCGCTCAAAATTGATGAAACGGCGGTTTTTAACAACACACCAGAGATTCAACAGGGATTGTCAGTATTAGCGCCTGATTGTGAAATGCAGTTGCATATTCATAATAAAGCATCATATTCAGCAGTTGCAAAAGTCTTGCGCAATGGTCGTGACACGTTAGTTGCACCAAGTGTTGGTGCTATGTCGTGTTTGTTAAATATTTTACAGTCTAATTTAAGATAAACGCTAAAGCATGATATTAATAATCTATAAACTGAAGGTGAATCTGGCAACCTCTAATTTCTAGCACTAGTTATAAGGATGAACAATTTCCACAAGACTTAATTACCATTTGAAACATTTCGAATGCTTCAGTGTCATTCATTGGTTTGATTGGAGCTTTCATTAAAAAAGGACAGGCTTTCCAGGATTCTTGTTGTTTGCCATGATCAACTAACAATTGAGCAATACGTATAGCATCTATAGTAACTCCAGCACCATTGATGCTGATTTCATCTTCAATCACGGCTGTTATGGCTATTGGTGTGCATCCAAATATTTCGCCTTCAATGCTTATGGTGGTACGTTTGTGTCCAGATGGTTCGCCAGTGTAGATAAATTGCACAGTTGGTTTTGCGTCATTTTGATCCAAATAACTAGAAAGAGCTCCTCTTTTTGACTTTTCTTTTGATGCACTGCATTGCAATAGGTTGAAGTGATCAGCATTACCGCCACGGTTTTCTTGATTGGATTTTGTAATTTTTATTCCGCGCATTTTTAGAGTAGATAATAAAACACGATTTAGCATTGTGGCGCCAAACTGGCTTTTTATATCATCACCTAAAAGAACCAAGCCGCTGTCCGTAAATTTTTTGTTCCATTCTGGTATGGATGCAAGTGGTGTTGGTATACAATTTATGAAACTGCAATGCGCTTTAAGAGCAGCTTCTGCATAAGCGTAAGTTATTTGTTCACCACCGGTTGGTATAAGGTTTAAAACAACATCAGCCTTGGTCTCGGTAAGAATCTTTGCTACATCAACTACTGGCGCGGAGCTTTCATGGATAAAGTTTTCTCGCATGGCATCGTGGATACTGTCCAAAGTTGGTCCTCTGTGAACTATGGCGCTATATTCGAGTGGCTCGGTTATTGTTCTTGTAACATTTGGTTTGGCTGAGATAGCTTCGTGTAATTTTTTGCCAACTTTGCGCTCATCGACATCAAATGCTGCGACAAAATTAATATCTTGTACGCGATAATTACCGATAAAAGGATTTATCAGTCCTGTTTTTTCTTCTGGGTTTTTGGTGTAAAAAGAGACGCCTTCAACCAATGCTTTAGTAAAGCTTCCTACGCCAATAATCGCAACATTTATTTTTTTCATAAAAATCTCCTTGGTAGATTTTGGGTTCCGTTAAAGCTGAGTTCAAATTACATATTCGGCTCCCAGAGTTATTATGATTATCATTTGAGTTTTTAGCTTTGTCAAAGCTTATTCCAAACAAATAAAGCTGCTGATTTATAAACTACTAACCTCTACGAAATTAGTAAAGTTTAATTTGATTCAATTCGGGCTTAAAATTAGCAGTGGTATTTTTAAATATTAACGGTTACAATATAGCTAAGGTCTGTTAACAGACCATAATTTCATTTTCTTGTGGAATTATCGTATGAATTTTACTAGGGGTGCCAGAGAACTGGCTGAGAGGGCATAATGCCTAACCCTTTGAACCTGTCTGGTTAGAACCGACGTAGGAAAGTAATTATGTCTCAAAAT
>MGXG01000105.1 GCA_001801285.1 Gammaproteobacteria bacterium GWE2_37_16 | reverse complement strand
AAACAATACTTATTGAATTTACCTCATTTGCCAACCAGAAAATCTGCAATTCCAAAACAGGATATTTTAGTTCAACCCATTACTGCCCTAGCTGCTTTTGATCAAAATTATTTTCTTTACCGCGTCGGTAAAAACCAGTATTTAATCGATTATTATAATGGTTTTTTGATTTCCGTGACGCGACAACTTGATTCAGTGTTGGTAAGTTATTTAAAGCATTCTGGCTTTAGGAATATAAGTGTTGTACAGGACAGCTCTGTGTCTTTGAATGAGCTGCGTGTGCAAATTACAGATTTATATGCTGATTATCGTGATCGCGCTCATCCTCGTGCCGTTACTGCTTTACATTTTATTTTTACCACAAAAAAAGATGGTAAAACGATTGTTTTACTTGATAGAACCTTCCATTCTGCTATTCCTCTAAAAGCTAAAAATACGGATAGTTTGTTAGCTGCCTGGAGTCATGGATTACAGATTGATCTTACTGCTGCTGTATGGGCGATGCGGCATCGTTTTCACTAATATTTCCAAAATTTAATAAATAGATGAATAATAAAAAACATAAATTGGGCTTGTGCATGCTGACTGCTCTTGTGGTGGGTAATGTGGTTGGTTCAGGAATATTGATGATGCCAGCTACTTTGGCTGCGATTGGCAGTATTAGCTTGCTAGCATGGTTGCTTACTGCCGTGGGCGCTTTTTTGCTTGCTTTGGTCTTCGCAAAAATGAGTGTGTTGGTTCCTAAAACTGGTGGACCTTATGCATATGCGCAAGTAGGTTTTGGTAATTTTGTTGGGTTTCAAACAGCATATATTTATTGGATTATGATTTTACTGGGCAATGCTGCTGTTGCTGTATCTTTGGTTGGTTATTTACAAGTTTTTTTCCCGATTTTAAGTAACCATTATTACGGGACTGGAGCAGAAATAGCTTCTATTTGGTTGTTTACGTATATCAATTTAGCTGGGGTTCGCTCAGCTGGTGTTACGCAAATTGTTACTACCATACTAAAATTCATCCCCTTGTTGATTGTAGCAATATTTGGTTGGCATTATTTTCATCCTGAGTATATTACGCATAGTTTTAATGTTTCGCATAAATCTAATTTTTCTGCATTTTCTTACGCTGCTACTTTAACCATGTGGTCGTTTATTGGACTTGAGTCTGCAACTGTACCTTCAGGCTCTGTAGATAATCCAAAACGTAATATCCCACTTGCAACTATGCTGGGTACTATTGTCTCAATGGCAATTTACTTAAGTTGTATGTTGGTTCTAATGGGGATGTTTCCGAATGCGGTTTTAGCGAAATCCACTTCTCCATTTGCCACAGCCGCAGGAATGGTTTTTGGTCAGTGGGGAGAATGGATTGCTGCTGCTGGGGCGGTAATTTCTTGTGCTGGAGTATTAAACGGCTGGACGTTAATGCAAGGTCAAATACCGATGGCGGCTGCTGACGATCATCTTTTTCCAAAAATTTTCGCCAAACGCAGTAAAAAAGATGTTCCCGCCCAAGGATTAGCTTTATCATCACTTATAGTTAGCGCCTCCTTGCTTTTTACAATGAATCCTAATATCAATGAACAATTTCAGCTATTGATTGTAACCGCCAGCATTACTGCACTTTTGGCATATTTCTATACTGCTATAGCAGAGATAGTTCTTCTTTCTTCAACAAACCAACGGTTACATAAAAATATAATCAATATAATGACGGCTTTAGGTGGTGCTGCCTATGCTTTTTGGGCAATTTTTGGTTCTGGAGAAAAAATGGTTTTTTATATGACTATGTTTGTCTTTTCCAGTGTGCCTTTATATGCCTGGATGATGTGGGTGAAAAAAAAAGAGGGGCATTAAATCAATTTCATATTTAGTTTTGCAACTAATGAAATTTAAACAAGATATTTATGACTACTCTAAGCATACTCGCTATCGGTGAAGAATTTTTGACGGGATCACTAGTCGACACTAATTCTTCTTATATTGCAGAACAAGGGAATTTTTTAGGGCTAGAGGTTATACATATATATTGTATTGGTGATGATCTTGAAAGAATAAAAAATGTTTTACTTGAAATGGCAGAGGGAGCAGATATTGTAATTGTGACAGGAGGGCTTGGTCCAACTCCTGATGATCTTACTCGTGAAGCTGCTGCTTACGCGGCGAAAGTGGATTTACAGTTATCCATAGAAGCTTTAGCTGAGATAGAAGCATTTTTTGTAAATCATAACCATCCGATGCCAGATTCGAATAGGAAACAGGCTATGTTTCCGTATAATTCACAATATCTTTCCAATCCAATTGGAACCGCTCCTGGATTTGTTTTAAAAATTGGCAAAGCAGAATGTTTTTTCACCCCTGGAGTTCCTCGGGAAATGAAGTGGATGCTTCATGAGCAAATAATACCTTTGGTTGAACAAAGGTTTAGCACACAGCTCAAAAAATTGGGCATCAAGGAACTAACCACTTTTGGTTTATCAGAGGCTGTTATTGGGGAACATTTAAAGGAAATGGAAAAAAAATTCCCACAAGTAAAGTTTGGTACTCGTGCAAATTTGCCGGAAATCCAAGTTAAACTTTATGTACGTGGAATCAATAATCTGGCGCAAAAAAAATTGCTCGATCACGCTGAAGCAGTTCTTTATTCTCGTATTGGTAACTGGGTATTTACCAGAAATCAACAATCTATGGGGAATGTTGTTGTTGATTTGCTTCGACAGGAGCAATCTTCTCTTGCCGTTGCTGAAATAGGAAATGGCGGAATTATTGGCGATTGGCTTACTAATGCCGAACTTGGTTCACAATATCTTGATTTTTGTGGGATTGTGAATAGAAACAAGGTTTCGTTTTTTATACCAAATAGCAGTGATCTATCAAACTTAGAGCTAACTAAAAAAATGGCAGAAAAAATCCGCGTACTATTTGGATCTAGATACGGTATCGCAATTAATAGTATAATTACAGAAGCAGAAGTTTCTCTCTTAAATGAAAAGATTGGTACAATTTATATTGCCATATCAGAAAATGGTTTAACGTATTGTTTTATTTTTAACCTATCTTTTGGTGATAAGGAGTATCAAAAAAGAATTTTCACAATGTTGGCTTTGGATTTATTGCGGCGCAAAATATTGAAATTGGAATTTCTAACAGAAATTTTCGGAAAACCTTTATGTTAAAAAAAACTCGATTAATAACGATAGTTGTGATTTGTAGTGCCTTAATGTTTCTAGCCATTGGTTCTCATGCGATACAGAATGTACAAGGTTGGATGACTAATCCAACCGCCAAAGCTACACAAATGCTTCTTGTTACTGCTAAAGATTGGACATCAACCGTTGGCACTTTACAAAGATTTGAGCGTGCTACACCCAGTAAATCTTGGAATAAAGTAGGTGATAAAATTGATGTTAATTTAGGTGAAAATGGTATGGGTTGGGGGGTTGGGTTACATGGTACGAGCTTGACCCCAGGACCTAGAGTTTTAGAAGGTTCTAAAATGACACCTGTCGGAGTTTTTGCAATTACCCAAGCTTTTGGCAAGGAAAGCGGCGTAGAATTAGGTGTAAAATTAGCTTACAAACAAATTACGGAAACTGTATTTTGTCCTGATGATATGAAATCTAAATTTTACAATAGCCTTGTTGACACTAAAGATACGCAAAAAGATTGGAATAGTGCAGAAGATATGAGTGAATATATGAATGCTGGTTTCTATACTTATGGTTTAATCGTTAATCATAATTACGATAAACCAATAGCAGGACGTGGTTCTTGTTTCTTTCTGCACGCCTCTTTGGGGGCAGTACCAACGGCAGGCTGCACGTCTTTTACGCCAAACCTGGTAAAAGAAGTGATTATTTGGTTAGATCCACAAAAAAATCCAGTTTTGGTCCAGTTAACAGAATCTGTTTATGCTCAGTTTAAGGGGCGTTGGCAATTGCCTAAAATTGAAGTTTCTGCCCCACTGCTTACAGTCTCAAAAAACGGTTCTGTCAAGGTAGGTGGTTCTGTCGCAAAATTAAATTAAACCGATTAAAATAGCTCCAATAGCTTACCTCGTGTTTTATTTCCATTTTTTATACATATATGAATTAGCTATCTTTTTTATAATATTTTTTATTTTCTATTTCTAAATGAAGCGCGTGCATTAAACGATGAACGAGTGGAGCAAAAAATAAAATCAATACGGAATAATAAATAATGGTACTTATTAATATATAAAAGGAAGAATAAATTTTCGTCATCGGCATTGTTATAATTTTATTAAAACCACAGCCAGTCATAAGCAAAATGGCGTTTAAAAAAGCATCTATCCATGACCATTTTTCTAAATAATGAAATATAAAGCCACCAATTATAATAGTTATTGCCAATAAGGAAAATGAGAACAAAGAGCAGAGAATAATCCGGCGAACAAAGAGCGGAAAAAAAAGTAATGGTTGTCGAAAATGTTCAAACATAGAAAAATCCACATAAAAAAGGTCTGTCAATTGAAATTTTTAAGATATGTATTATACATGTTTTCTAAACCAGCAGCTTTGTTTTTTTTACTATTTTTCTGCACGAATATTTTTGCTAAAATTTATCGGTGGCAAGATAACGTTGGCAATGTGCATTTTAGTGATACTCCCCATGTTGAGGCTGTAGAAGTTTTTATAAAGCAAGATGTTATATCTAATGAGTATGCACCAATTATTGCGTCACCAGCCGTATCACAAACCAATTATCAAAAACTGATTATAACTTCTCCTGCAAACGATGAAACTTTTTTTCACGATGAGGGAAGGTTTGTTGTGATAGTAGAAGTAGAGCCAAAATTGCGACCTGGTGATAAGTGTATTTTACTATATGATGGAAAGGAAAGTAGCGCTTTCCAGGAAGTTGGGAAATTTTATTTACAAAATATTGAGCGTGGTGAGCATAGAATACAGGCTATTGTCGAAAACGATGCGGGGCTAATTTTAATGCGTAGC
>MGXG01000104.1 GCA_001801285.1 Gammaproteobacteria bacterium GWE2_37_16 | reverse complement strand
GCATCAGCTTTTTTATGTTGATGCCTTCAATATTTTATTTGGCATTTTAACGACCTTCACCACCACCACCGTGGCGATTTTTTCTTGTGGTTATATGTGGCATAACCTGCTAAATAAAAGAATCACCGAGCAACAGCTACGGCTTTACCATATCATGTACCAACTTTTCGTTCTCATGCTACTTTTAGCTCTTTTCACCAATAATATCGGTATGCTTTGGGTGACTATGGAAGGAGCCACTTTGGCAACTGTATTGTTAGTAAGTTTATACCGCACCAAAGAAGCGGTTGAAGCAGCATGGAAATATTTTATTTTATGTATTGTAGGCATAGCTTTGGCATTATTTGGAACCATTTTGTTTTACGCTTCCGCAACACACATTCTCAAGCCAAAAGATGCAATTTTATGGAGCAGCCTCTACCAATATGCCCATTATTTAAATCCCGCCATCATCAAACTCAGCTTTATATTTTTATTAGTCGGTTATGGAACAAAAATCGGTTTAGTTCCAATGCATCACTGGGTTCCCGATGCCTACTCCGAAAGCCCTGCGCCTGTTTCTGCATTGCTTGCCGGATTATTATCCACAATATCGCTCTATGCCTTAATGCGCTTTAAAATCATTGTTGATTTATCCTTAAATAACCACTTGGCAGGAAACCTCATGATCGGTTTTGGTTTATTATCATTTTTATACGCCGCAATCATGTTACACCGACAAAATAATATTAAACGTTTATTTGCTTACTCATCCGTAGAAAACATGGGGCTGATAACATTTGCTTTTGGTATAGGTAATCCTTTAGCAACCTTTGGCGCTTTGTTTTATACCATTGCTCATTCTCTAATCAAATCAGCACTTTTCATTACCATTGGCAATGTTATTTGGCTTACCTGCACACAAAAAATGGATCAAATTCGTGGATTAATACAAAAACAACCTTATATCGGCTGGGGCTTATTATTGGGAACTATCGCTATCTCAGGCTTGCCGCCTTTTGCTATTTTTAATAGTGAAGTTATACTCTTTATCGCAACCGCAAAAATTTCCGTCTGGTTAGTTTTGCTTTTGCTTTTTGGCTTACTGATTGTTTTGGCTGGATTATTTCGCAATATTCATCCACTGGTTTATGGCGCAACCGAAGGCACTCATCCCCAAACAGAGCGAAAAAAATCTATCATGTTTTCAGCAATTTTGCATTTATTAACGGCTGGTGTTTTGAGTTTTTATTTACCACCTTTTTTGGCGCAATGTTTACAACAGGCAACTTTGATTTTAACTAATAAATGAACAGATATTTGTACTAACCATGAACAAATCTTCACAATGGCTCAATGATTTTCTTACTACCCTCATCACAAAAGACATTATAAATTCTAAAGAAAACTTACAATCCATTAATTCCTACCCACTACTCAATATAGAACCATCTTCTTGGGGATATGTTACTAAAATAGCTACCGTAAACAAATATCGCTTTGCAGGAATTTGGGCACAAAATCTGCAGGGGAAATTTCAAATTAACGCTTTGTTTGAATACCTAGGTTCCTATCTTTTACTAAGAACAATAATAGCAACCTCATATAAAATTCACTCCATAGCACAATATTATCCAGCTGCAAACCGTCTAGAAAGGCATATGCGCGATATGTTTGGAGTAAAGTTTACAGACCAACCTGATTTGCGCCGCTGGACACGCCATAAAGCTTGGAAAGAAAATGAATTTCCTTTACGGGAAAATTTTCCGCTAAATCCTGAAAATCCACAATTAACCCCTCCTGACTGCGAATATCCATTCCAAAAAGTCCATGGCGAAGGAGTGTATGAGATACCTGTTGGACCAATCCATGCAGGCATTATTGAACCAGGACATTTGCGTTTTCATGCTAATGGTGAAGATGTATTGCTTTTAGAAGAACGCTTGGGTTATGTTCATAAAGGCATTGAAAAACTTGCTGTGGGACGTGATATTGACGAATTAATTAAACTGGCCAGCCGAGTGTCCGGTGACAGCACTGTTGCTTACGCATGGGCAACAGCCCGCGCCTTTGAAGAATCTTACTCTATAGAAATCCCAAAAAGAGCAGCATTTTTAAGAGGGATTTTGGCCGAACGAGAGCGCATTGCTAATCATTTAGGAGATTTTGCCGCTATTTGCAATGATGTCGGTTTTAGTTTTGCTTATTCTCAATTAATGCGTTTAAAAGAACTATGGTTGCGTCAAAATGCTCTGCTCTTTGGTCATCGTTTATTAATGGATTGCATCACTTCGAGAGGAGTTAAAGTTGATCTCGATAAACAGCAGAAAAAAAACCTGCACCAAGAAATAAACATCCTAACGGAAGAACTAAAAGAAATTTTTCCAATTCTTGAGGAAAATTCATCCCTACATGATCGACTCAAAACTACCGGAAAATTATCTTTAGAAATGGCTCATACTTTAGGGGTTTTAGGATATGTTGGTCGTGCGAGTAGCTGTAAATTTGATTTACGTCATGATGCACCCTACCCACCCTATGATCAACTACAAATAAAAGTACCCGTTTATAACCACGGTGATGTTTTGGCAAGATTGAGAATTCGAGCTCAGGAAATTTTATCTTCTTTGAAAATTCTTAACTCTTTGCTATTAAAAATGCCTGAAGGAACAATAGAAACAAAATGGCAAACACCAAAAAAATCTGCCGAAGGCATTGGATTAATTGAAGGTTGGCGAGGAGAGATTCTGGTTTATGTAAGCTTTACTGACAATGGCTTGGTAGAACGCTTCTTTCCACGTGATCCAAGCTGGTTTTCCTGGCTTGCTCTGGAAGAACTAATTTATGGCAATATCGTACCTGATTTCCCAGTATGCAATAAATCAATCAATGGTTCTTACTCTGGTGTTGATTTGTGAAATGTTATTACGCTATAACTTTAACCACAAATTAATTTGTGCGCATAAAACGCTGCACCTTGTAGACCAACGTCTGTATTTGTGACGACATGTAATGGTATATCTTGAATTAAATTCGACATGCGTCCTTTATCTGCATAGGTTTCCATAAATTTCCCTTTTTGGATTTGCGGCAATAATTTTGGCGCAATGCCACCAACTATAAATAAACCACCATAAGGTAAAGCTGTTAAAGCCAAATTACCAGTTGCAGCTCCATAAACACTGATGAAAATATCTAAAGCACGAATTGACAGAATATCTTTATGTTGAATGGCAAATTTAGCAACCGTTGCTGCAATATCTACAGTTTTATCAGTTTCAATTAAAAAACGTAGCTCAGGATTTTCTTCTTCACCAAAAATCTTGTTATCACGAACAAAATGATAAATATTGACCAAACCGAGCCCGGAAAGCACACGTTCGTAAGACACTCGATGTGCTTTTCTCCTTAAATAACGTAATAATTCAATTTGTAAATCATCAATCGGCGCAAAGTCTACGTGTCCTCCTTCAGTTGGACAAACAACATAATTACCATCACAACCCATTGTCATAAAACCAACCCCAAGCCCCGTACCAGCTCCAAGATAGGCTTTAATGCCGTTTTTTTTAGGTTTACCGACCTGCAAAGTACATAGATCATGATCTTCTAAAGTTTCAAGACCGTATCCGATACCCTCAAAGTCATTAATCAATGCAACCCGGTTATTATCAAGTTTTGCTTTAATTTCATCTAAACGAATAAACCATGGCAAATTGGTAAATTTGACTACACCAGCAATAATCGGACCAGCCACAGCAAAACAAGCGCTTTTGATCTGTTTTTTCTCAACTTTAGTATCGCTAAAAAAGGTATCAATGATTTGCAAAAAACTAACATAATTGCTATTGCTATAACGTTTGTTCTGCAAAACAGTTAAGATGTTGTTGTCTTGATTAAATTCGACAAGTTGTATACGTGTACTAGTACCGCCAATATCGCCAGAAAGAACCGCCATAAGTTAACTCTCCTTTACAAGCAAAAACGCAGGTTTCGTAGCCGCAAGTTAAAGTCTACGGCTACAATCTGCATCTAAATTACGATGATGAATAATCCTTATTCTTTATTGTCTTCTTCAATTACAATTTCAACTATTTCTTGATCTCCCTCATCACAATTAGGTATTTCTTCACCTTCGGCTCCATCCACACCCATTTCTCTTTCTCTTAAAATACGTTGGTAAACTTCTTCGCGATGAACGGAAACATCGCGTGGTGCTTCAATACCGAGACGCACTTGCAGACCTCTGACACCCAACACATTAATGACGACATCATCACCAATGATAATTGATTCACCAATTTTTCTAGTTAAAATAAGCATATTGCTCTCCTTTAATAAATCCTAACAGCCTCACTGAAAACCCAGCAAACCTGTCCTAGTATTAAACAAAATCAATTACAATTAAAAATGCAATTGATCTACCCTAAAAACTGACCAGCTTTACAAACCCTTCACCGTTTGTTTTTTTGGTGTCTAATTTTAAAAGCATATTTCAGCCATACGCATTGTACCCCATGAAGCTTAAAGCAATATTAACGGGATCAAAAAAACGTACCTCTAGATTAATAACCAAAATTAAAACACCAAAACTTCAAAAAAATGAAATTTGCAAATTTCAAAAATACAAAAACAACTCATTGATTTCAAAGGCAATTCCATTCACATATCTTCTATAACTTAATATCATACATAACGTTATAGTTGTTTTTCTTTTTTAAAGATAAAATCCATTATACCTTATTGTCCCTATTTGAGGAAACTTAAGATATGACTAATTTAACTGCGTCTACAACCTAGCAAAAATATTACAACATCCACAAATAAAATCCTAAAAAATTCATTCATTCATTCCTCCTATCACCCCGGCGGCCATTCCATTTGTCTGCCTCCCAAAAGATGTAAATGCAGATGATAAACAGCTTGCCCGCCATCAGAATTGCAATTAATCACCGTTCGGTAGCCAGTTTCAGCAATACCAAGATCAATAGCGATTTGTTTTGCCACACACAACATATGACCAGCAAGCTCTACGTCTTCATTGGTTAAATCATTCAACGTAGCCAAATGTTTACGTGGAATAATTAAATAATGCTGGGGCGCTTGCGGACTTAAATCATTGAAAGCAACAACACGCTCATCCTGGTAAATTATTTTAGCGGATATTTCGCCGTTAGCTATTTTGCAAAAAATACAACTCATAACACCTCTTTTAAATATATAAATGTAAATCTGGCAAATTTTAACTTTTCATATTAGCATACTGCAATTCACTATTGGTATTTTTATTTCTAACACATTCATTTTTCATTAATTTAATAAGAACATTATAGCGTTCGCTCTATTGTCACTTATGAAAAAACTGTATATTTTATGGTTGCTTGATCTTTCAAAACATTGGCAACTAAAACTAAAAAAGAAAACTTATGCCGCATAACAAACAACAAAATATAACACCCCCAAAAAACGATATACAAACCATAAAAATTTTACTCGTTGAAGATGATGAAATAAGCCAAACAGCAGCAACAACTTTGCTGAGAACTTTAAATTGCGAAGTTGATATAGCGGAGTACGGTAAGGACGCAGTTAGATTGTTTGAAAACAAAGTCTTTGATCTGGTTTTTATGGACATCGCCTTGATAGACATGGATGGTTTTACCATTACCGAGCATTTTCGCCGCATCGAAAAAGAACAAAAACGTAGTCGTGTTCCCATAATAGCTGTTAGCGCTTACAACGATGAAAGTTTTAAAAAACGCGCTTCCGCAGTCGGGGTTGATTTTTATTTGATTAAACCGATCTCCCTTGACATATACCAAAAGACTCTTAGACAACTTAATTTAGCTGTTAATTCCGCGGAAATCTGAATTAACTAAGACATAAAAACTGTCGGATTTTTTTTTGGGAAAATGAGTATGATTTATTTTTTGCGTTTCACTTTCAAAATCACTCAAAAATCGATAAAGTAGTTTTCACTTTCATTCATTATTATTTTAGTCTAAAAAAGAAGATATACCTAAACCTCTAATTGCAATATACGGAGCAAAACTATGCTTAAATGTCTAGATTTTATGAAAAGAGCCCCTTATGTGCCATGCAATAAAAGCCAACAGGAAATAGATAAAGAATACAAGTATTGGCGCCTGCGCATCATGTACAGTATGTACATGGGCTATGTTGTCTTTTATTTTACACGCAAAAATCTCGCCTTCATCATGCCCTCCCTTGTTAGTGAAATGCACTTTTCTAAAGAGCAATTAGGTCTTATGGGCAGTGCTTTTTATATTGTCTATGGTTTAAGTAAATTTCTCTGTGGAATTTGGTCAGACAAATCCAATCCACGCTACTTTATGGCAATTGGTCTAATAGCAAGTGGAGTCACCAATATTTGTTTCGGATTTTCCTCTTCTATAACCATGTTAATCTTTTTTTGGATTTTAAACGGGTTTTTTCAGGGTTGGGGCTGGCCACCATGTGGGCGCCTGATAACCAGATGGTACTCACAAAAAGAAAGAGGCAGATGGTGGGCAATTTGGAACACTTCACATAACGTTGGTGGTGGGTTAATCCCGATCATTGCTGGTTTATGTGCAACATATATGGGGTGGCGTTCAGCTATGTTTATCCCTGGCGTAATCGCTATTGGAGTTGGAATATGGTTAATTAACCGCATGCGAGACGTTCCTGAATCCGAAGGTCTGCCACCAATTGAGGAATATAAAAACGACTACCCTGATGAAACGAAAGTTGTCGAAGACGATGCTTCAATGTGGGAAATCATTAATAAATACTTGTTAAAAAATAAATATATTTGGATTTTGACGGCTGCTTTTACATTGGTATATATAGTTAGAACAGCTGTAAATGACTGGGGGGCGCTCTTCTTGTCCGAACAGGGCAATTCATTGCTTTCAAGTGACAGCGTTGTATCATTCTTTGAATTGGGCGGTTTTTTTGGCAGCTTAGTTAGCGGTTGGGCATCAGATAAAATTTTCGACGGGCGACGCGGTCCCGTGAATGTGATTTTTTGTGTTGGTATTTTAGTAAGCGTTGCAGCATTTTGGTTCACAGCTCATGGCGGTTTCAGTGCTCATGCCACCTGCCTGTTCGCCATTGGTTTCTTTATCTTTGGACCACAAATGCTCATTGCTATCGCCGCAGTCGAACTGTCGCACCGCGAAGCAGCTGGTACTTCTACCGGTTTTATTGGCTTCTTCAGCTATTTTGGAGCCGCTTTAACGGGCTATCCAGTTGGATATATAATTCATCATGCCGGTTGGCAAGGATTTTTCATTACAATGATTATCTGTTCCTTGATCTCTGTAGGGCTGCTTTCCTTACTTTGGTCAGTAAAGGGTCGTCGCAAACAAAAAATGACTGACTTGGAGAAAGATTTATTGGAAGATAAACTATCCTCGACGTAAAAAAACGTTTCGAATATATAACATATTGATTTATATAGCAATTTTATTTACATGAAACTGTAAGCCGCAGACTGTAGCCGCAGACTTTAGTCTGCGCAACATACAGTATATATCGCAGGCTAAAGCCCTGCGGCTACATTTAAAATTCATAATTTAAAATTTTCCAACCATGTCCACCTTTGTTCACTTACACCTCCATACCGAATATTCGATCAGCGACGGTTTAGTAAGAATTGACCGCCTGTTGCAACGCTGTGTCACAATGGGCGTGTCAGCAATTGCTATCACTGATCAAAATAACTTTTTTGGTTTGGTTAAGTTTTACAAAGCTGCGCTTAAACTCGGCATAAAACCAATTCTTGGTGCCGATGTTTTTATTCATAACG
>MGXG01000103.1 GCA_001801285.1 Gammaproteobacteria bacterium GWE2_37_16 | reverse complement strand
CAGGCGGCACCAACAATAACAACAGTTGCTCCAATCGCTGGCTCTACAGTCGGCGGTACTTTTGTGACTATTACAGGTACTAATTTTTCGACGGTTGGAGGAAATCCAACGGTTACATTTGGTGGTGCTCAAGCAACAAGCGTTACACGGGTAAGTGCAACTACTATAACCTGTTTAACGCCCGCTGGGACAGCAGGCGCAGTAAACGTTGTTGTTACTAATGCTGATACTCAATTTGATACAGAGACTAATGGTTTTACCTATACAGCCACAGCCGACCCGACTGTTACAAGTCTTTCCCCAAATGTAGGTAAATTAGCGGTTGGTACAGTCGTTATTATTACAGGTACGGGGTTTGTGGTTGGAACCACACCGACAGTAAAATTTGGAGCAACCAATGCAGGTGGGGTGAATGTTGATTCAACAACGCAAATTACTTGCACTGCTCCAGTTGGAGTGGCGGGAACAGTAAACGTTTCGGTAACGAATATCAATGGTCAGATAGGAATATTGGCTAATGCCTATACCTATGAACCGGTACCAACGGTAATTTCGGTAACTCCTCCGGCAGGTGTTTTAACAGGTGGTACTGATGTTACCATAACGGGAACTAATTTTTTTGATTTAGGTGCTGGTACGACACAAGTTACTTTTGATGGAATATCGGCGACGGATGTGGTGCGTACTAGTGATACAATAATAACTTGTAAAACACCAGTAAATACCGTGGGTTCGGCTATAGTTATAGTGACAAATCCTGATGGTCAGGTATCGACAGGAGTGAGTGCTTATACGTATCAAAATCCGCCAACGGTAACTTCGTTATCACCTGCGTTAGGAGATCCAGCAGGCGGTACTTATGTAACGATTACCGGTACTAATTTTTCGACGATTGGCGGAAACCCAACGGTTACTTTTGGTGGTGTTGCTGCGACGGGCGTCGTTGTAACAGGTACAACTTTAATAACATGTTATACCCCTGCTCATGCTGAGGGGAGCGTTGATGTTGTCGTTACCAACGCAGATACCCAAAGCGGCACAAGAGTAAATGGATTTAATTATTCATAAGCCAATATGCTTTAATATCTTTGCATTTATTTTCATTAGCAGGTAGAATCAACGCGCGTTTTCATAAGATGCGCTTTTTATAATCAATATTTAAAACTTTCAAAAGGGGTGTTTTTTTATTTATGCCAGGTATTCGTATCAAAGAACATGAACCGTTTGACGTAGCGTTGCGTCGCTTTAAAAGAATTTGCGAAAAGGCCGGAATTTTAAGCAAATTGCGTCAGATTGAATATTATGAAAAACCAACTGCAGAGCGCAAACGTAAGCGTGCTGCCGCTGTTAAGCGTTCGCACAAACAACGCAATAAGAGTAATGAGTTGTACAGCCCACCTGATTACACATAAAAAATTGTAATTATTTCCAAAGATTGAGCCGAAAATTAAACGGCGAAGGGTATATCGTGTTTAAAGATAAAGTTTATAAAGACATGACGGATGCGTTGCGTGCTAAGGATCCCAAACGTTTGGCAGCATTGAGATTATTTTGGGCAGCAATTCGGCAAAGAGAAATTGATGACCGTATTGTGCTTGATGATACGCAGGTTTTATCTGTGTTAGAGAAAATGCTCAAGCAACGACGCGATTCGATCGAACAATATCTAGCTGGTAACAGACCGGATTTGGTTGCGAAAGAACAGGAAGAAATTGATGTTTTAGCGACCTATTTGCCACAACAATTAACCGAAGCAGAAGTTGTAGAGTTAATTAAACAAGCAATACAAGATAGCGGCGCAAGTTCTGTTAAGGATATGGGAAAAGTTATGGCGATTATTAAAACCAAAACGCAAGGTAAAGCGGATATGGGCAAGGTTAGTGGAATGATTAAAGAAATTTTGAATTTTAAATTATAAATTTCAAATGGATGAATCGTTGCGTGATAGTTTTTAGGAATTAAGTTCGTATTTGCAAGCCGTAGCCGCAAGCCGTAGCCGCAAGCTTTAGCTTGCGATATTAATAACTATTATATATTTTATATAGCATAAATCGTAACGCCGACTAAAGTCTGTGGCTACGGAATTAAAGTTCGAAATTTTCCTCATGTCCATACCTCGTTCCTTTATCGACGATATTTTAGTCCGTGTGGACATAGTCGAAATTATAGGCACACGGATTCGTTTACGCAAGGCAGGCAGTAATTTTGTTGCTCCTTGTCCTTTTCA
The DNA here is from genome assembly GCA_001801285.1 of Gammaproteobacteria bacterium GWE2_37_16. Classification (GTDB taxonomy): domain Bacteria; phylum Pseudomonadota; class Gammaproteobacteria; order UBA9339; family UBA9339; genus GWE2-37-16. The sequence continues at coordinate 3,678 of MGXG01000103.1, read as the reverse complement.
TAATGAAAAAACCCCTTCCTTTAGCATTAATCAGGCAAAACAATTTTATTATTGTTTTGGTTGCGGCGCGCATGGTGATGCAATCAAATTTTTGATGGATTTTGATCATTTGGATTTTATTGAAGCTGTAAAATCTTTGGCAGCTCATCTTGGTTTAGAAGTTCCTGATGATAATATATCTCTTGAGAATCAGGCAGTACAGTTACAACACAAGAAATCCTACGATTTATTAGCTAAAACAAGTGTTTTTTATCAACAACAATTGGGTCGATCAACTAAAGCAAAAAATTATGTAAATTCACGTGGATTGTCAGAAGAAATTTGTCGTCGCTTTATGATTGGTTATGCACCGGCGGCGCGCAGTTCGCTTTTACAAGCGGCGCGTTTGGCAAAAGCTGATGTTAATTTACTTTGTGTTAATGGTTTATTGGTTAAAAATGATGCTGGCGAATTGCACGATCGTTTTCGTGATCGCATTATTTTTCCGATTCGCAATCGGCGCGGCAATGTAATTGCCTTTGGTGGACGCTGCCTAGGGAATGATTTGCCGAAATATTTAAACTCACCTGAAACCGAATTATTTCATAAAGGCGATGAACTATACGGTCTTTATGAAGCGCGTCATGCAACGCAAAAGCTGGAAAAAATTCTCGTCGTTGAGGGTTATATGGATGTGGTGGCTTTGGCGCAATACGGGATAAATTATGCTGTTGCGACGATGGGAACGGCGATTACGCCCAAGCAGGTGCAGTTGATGTTGCGTGAAGCGGAAGATATTGTTTTTTGCTTTGATGGCGACAACGCGGGACATAAGGCGGCTTGGCGGGCTTTGGAAATTATTTTACCATTGATGCGTGATGGTTTGCAGGCGCGTTTTCTTTTCTTGCCAGCAGGTGAAGACCCTGATAGCTGTGTGCGCAAAGAGGGGCAGGTAGCATTTTTAAATTATATAAATAGTGCTATGCCGTTGTCGGACTTTTTGTTCAAAAGGCTTGGTGAGCAAAGTGATGTTAACACTATTGATGGGCGTTCTGCTTTAGTGCGAAACGTTATGAATGTATTGCATAAAATGCCACAAAGCGCCTTTAAAGAAATGTTGCTGCAAAAGCTTGCTGTGATCGTCAGAATGGATATTGCTACATTGAAAAATTTAAATTTGGATCAATTGCCGAGTAAGGAACAGGTTGATTCTGGCAAGAGGGGAAGAACAGCAAGGAGAGGGTACATGCCGAACGCCATGGAAGTAGCGATTAATTTATTGCTGCATCATCCACGGTTAGTCAGGGAAGTGCCAAGCCTGGAAAAAATCAATAAAGTCGATTTACCTTATAAAGAATTGTTATTTTGGTTAATTAAGTTATTGCAGCAAAAAGAAAATATTTCATTAAGTGCTATTTTGGAGCAATGCCAAAAGCCTGAAGATGTGAATTTTTTAGCACAACTTGCCGTGCAAGCTCCGTTAATAGCTGAAGATGGTCTAAAGAATGAGTTTTTGGGTGTTTTGCAAAAGTTATATTTACGGGCTGATGAGAGGGAAATTGAACTGTTGTTACGTAAAGCACATCGGGAAAGTTTGAGTGATGATGAAAAATGTTTATTGCAAAAACTGATAGCGGCGACAAGGGATAACTAAAATATTTTGCATTTTTTTAAACTTTCCCCACGGAATTTTTTTAATTGTGCTATATATGTGAACAGGTTATAAAAACATATCTATTACTATTAATTATTTAATTATTGGAAAAAAAATGAGTACACGTGAAGAACAGAAAACAGTGGTAAAAAAGCTTATTTCGGAAAATAAAAATAAGACCATAACTGATAGTGACGTTAATAATATTTTACCGCAAGGCGTTGGTACTGAATGGATTGAAGAGTTTTTCAGTGTTATGAACGATATGGGGGTTGAGGTTAATAACGCGAGTGGTAACCCCGATGAAAGAACAGATGTAAGTGAACCGGTGCTTACATCTCCAATTAGTCTAACGCCAGCTGCGCCTGTTATTAGTGATGAAGATATTGGTTCCACAACCGATCCTGTGCGGATGTACATGCGTGAAATGGGTAGCATTCCTTTGCTTAATCGTCAAGGAGAAATAGAGATTGCCAAGCGCATCGAAGAAGGAACACGCTACATGTTGTCAGCTTTGTTAGGATTTCCCGGCATTATTGAATCTATTTTGAGCGATTATGATAAAACTCTGACCGGTGAAAAGCGTTTATCAGATATTTTAACAGGTTTTGCAGATAGCGATCTTCCTGATATAGAAGCAAAATTGGTTCATGAAAGTGATGCAGCAGAACATGAGAATTTAGATGAAAATTTTTCTTTGGAGGTAGATTTACCTCTTGCTGAAATGCCCCATCCCATTGCTTTAAAAGAAAAGAAAGAAGAAAAAAAAGACCTAGTAAAAACAGGCGAAAAGATTGGTAATGAAGATGAAGAGGGTGAAGAAGGTGAAGGCGGCGGTGGCGATGATTATGATTTGTTTGAAGCAGGTCCTGATCCTGAGGAAGCGAAGAAGTACTTTACTGAGCTTCGTGAATTATTCGGAAAATATATCAAATCAGTTAAGAGAAATGGCAGAGGGCATGCTGCAACTTTGAAACATCAGGCTAAATTCACTGAATGTTTCATGAAGTTTAAGTTGACGCCAAAAGAATTTCAAAAACAAGGATTAAAGCTGAAAAAAATATTGAGTCGCATTAGGGAGCAAGAGCAAATTATTGCGGAAATTTGTACCAAAAAGGCAAAAATTGCTAAAAAAGTATTTTTAAGTTCATTTGTTAATCATGAAACTGATTCCAAATGGTTAGATACCGTAATTGCCAAACATAAAGATAAAAAAACTATTCTACAGGAAAATAGTCATAATATTTCTCGAGCACAAAAAAAACTAATAGCAATTGAAGATGAAACCGATGTAACAATACATGAAATCAAAGAAATTAATCGTCAGATGACGATTGGCGACACGAAGGCGCGGCGTGCTAAAAAGGAAATGACAGAAGCAAATTTGCGTTTGGTGATTTCGATAGCTAAAAAATATACTAATCGTGGTTTGCAATTTTTGGATTTAATTCAGGAAGGGAATATTGGTTTGATGAAGGCGGTGGACAAATTTGAATATCGCCGTGGTTACAAATTTTCCACCTATGCGACATGGTGGATTAGGCAAGCTATTACTCGCTCAATAGCCGATCAGGCGCGTACTATCCGTATTCCTGTGCATATGATTGAGACGATTAATAAATTAAATCGTATCTCGCGACAAATTTTACAAGAAACGGGACAGGAGCCAACACCAGAAGAACTCAGCAAGATTATGTTGTTGAGTGAGGATAAGATTCGCAAAATTTTGAAGATTTCCAAAGAACCGATTTCTATGGAAACGCCAATTGGGGATGATGATGATTCTCATTTGGGTGATTTTATCGAAGATAACGCTACTTTGGCGCCGCTTGAATCGGCAACTATGTCGGGTTTGCGTGAAGCAATTACCGAGGTTTTGGATACGCTAACTCCGCGTGAAGCTAAGGTTTTGCGTATGCGTTTTGGTATTACCATGAACACTGATCATACCCTTGAAGAAGTTGGTAAACAATTTGACGTTACCCGTGAGCGTATTCGTCAGATTGAAGCTAAGGCTTTGCGTAAATTGCGTCACCCTAGCCGTG
>MGXG01000102.1 GCA_001801285.1 Gammaproteobacteria bacterium GWE2_37_16 | reverse complement strand
TTAATTCTACACTTTCATACTCCTTTTTTGAATTTTTCGAAGCAAGCTTCGGGGAATTTAACCCTAAGAGATTAAATCATTTAAAGCTGATTTTATGATCAAGCTTAAATAAGGTATTTTAGACAGAAACGACCCCCGTATTACATCCCGTAAACGTCTCCCTTTAATGCATATTGTTTCAAGGCAATGCTTTATTTATTATTTAAATAATAAATTTTTATTTCAAAATCAATAGGTTACCTATAGTGTAAAGCAGCTTTACATTTATACTGTGCCCCGGAATAATCGTTGCAATATGCTCGCTCTGATAATTATACTCCTCACCCCTTCCAAATAGGGATGTTCTTTTTTAACAATAAGAACCGCTGCATCTAAATCATCTACAATATGTCTTGGTAAATGAAATGTTTCTGTTTCTTTTAACTCTCCGTCGCCAGCCTCGCTTCCTATATCTACAAACTCAACAAAATTTTCCAAAGATAAAAATCTTTGTATTGCCTCAATAGCCCATTTGCTTTTCCCTCGAAACCCATACCCATCATCTACAATAGCTTGCAACATGGAATCTCGTAATTCTTTCGGGAATCGAACTGTAATTCTTTCGGGTTTAAATTTCTCTTTCATATTTTTGCCTAATTATAAACTTTTTCCATATAAGAAATAAATTTTTTAAAAGCGACGCCTGCATCTTTAAAATTATTCCAATTTATATTGTCAAATTCTTTTTTATAAGGCGCACATTCGTCAGAAGCAAGCACGATATCCATTATTTTTTTTAAAATCACCCCATTTTCTGTATAACCTAGTGCAATTTTTTTAACTGGTCGTCCCCTTTTCAACCTAGCGACGGCTTTCGTTACCCCTGCCCCTTTTTTCTCTAATAATAACTTCATTTCATCTAAGGAAGCATTGTTAATACAAGCTTCCAGGTTTTTGCTTCTAGCGACCGGATCTTTAATTCTTGCTAAAAAAACTAATTTCTCTAAATTAGGTACTTTCCCTAACTTTGATGCCTCCAAAATATCGGTCGGGGCTTCTGCGCCTGTCAACCAAGTAGTAGCAGCTTGTCTAGAGCATCCTAATAATTCCCCTAAACTTATAGCAGAAAGTTTACTTCCGTTCTGTTTCATATATGCGTCTGCTAGCTGCTGAACATTAACTATTTTTTCCCACGTGCTTAAATCTTCACGTTCAATATTTTCTACCCACTGTAAAAATTTCAAGTCTAGTGCCGTAGGTTTTTGTTCTAGTATTCTAACAGAAATATCTTTTTTCCCAGCAAGAAGTGAAGCCAACACCCTTCTTTCTCCAGAAATCAATCGGTAATCCGAACCGTCTTTATAAACTTCAACAGCGTGCCTTACCCCTATTTTGGATATAGAATGTGCCATACTTTGCAATCTTTCCATTTCCTGTTTTTTCCGCAAATAATCAGAATCGCTTTCAAGAATAGGTTGATTTAATGTTTCTCTAGTAATAGCCAATTTCCGTGGGTTAGTAGGGTCGAGCTTAATTCGTAATAAAGGAACAACCTCATATCGCAATTGTCCTATATTGTTTTTAACGGTGGCTATTGTTTCACTAATACCCATTTCTATGTCTCGCGATAAAGAAAATGTTTTTCTCATTGTTTTATCCTCTCATTAACTAAATTACAAACAGCTAATGCTTCTTGTTTAGCAACATGATTGTCTGATAAGTCAAATATCGATCCTGGTTTAGCCCCATCGGCATCCACTTCAGCAAAGATTGTTCTTCTTCCTAAAGTTGCCCCTATAATAAACTCGGAAATATTTTTATTTCTCTTTAAATTTTCTAAAAATCCTTCATGAAGATTAATCCCTTTTTTAAACATATTAGGCAGTATGCCTAATAAATTTAAAGGGTGGTCAGGGTTACGACGCATCTGCTCCTGTCTCCAAAGTTGCAACATCCCGTATATGCCCTCAATAGGCTGTGGCTCCATCGTAGAAGGTATAAGTATATCTGTAGCAGCTCTCACAACACTAATAGTTAACGGTCCTTTTGATGGTGGAGTATCTATCACGACAACATCATATTCTTCTTGAATTTCCTTTAAATTCAAGAACTTATATAATTGATTGTGTACTTGCTCTACTACTTCATTTCTTCTTACTGCTTCTGCGAGCAAAAGTTTTGAAGAATTACCAGGCAGCATTTCTACATATGGTATCTTTGTTGGATACGGGGTAACGCTCTGACCAAAAAAAATATCTGCAATACTGCTTCTTCCATCCCATTCATCTTGCTCAGCAGATGAATTATAGCTTGGATGAATGGGCGGCAATTTTCCTTCTGCTTCAGTAGGATCAATCTCCATTTTTAAAAAACGATTGGAAAAATTACATTGCGGATCTAGATCTAAAGCTAGAACACGTTTTTTATGATATCTGGCAAAATATTCTGTAAGTAACCTACTAACTGTAGTTTTTCCTACCCCTCCTTTGTTATTAACAGCAGCTATTATTTTCATTGCTAACCCTCTTTTTTCACGTACAATATTACAAGACATACATCTTTTGATGTATGTTTAGACATACAATATTACTTGGAATACGTTTTCCTTGCAACTAGAATAAAAAAAAGGTACTTTTGCTTAAAAATATATTTAATAAAATCACGCAAGTGTGTTTCTTTATTTATAATGTTTAATATGTTTCGGACGGATTAACTTATTGATAAATAGAATAAATCACATGCGAAAAGGGACGTTTACAGGGGTATAAGGGACGGTTACGGGATAAAAGGAGACTTCTACGGGATAAAAGGAGACATTTACGGGGTAAAGCAATTTTTATGCTGAATCAACAAATAATAGAAATAAAAAAACATGTTGGCATCATACATTGTGCCAATAATTTATCGCTTGTGCAGAGAAAGATAGGCAACGCATTACTCTATAATGCGTATAATGATTTACTAATAAAAGAAGTACATGCAATAACGATTCGTGAATTGGCTAAACTGATAGGGTATGACAGCCACGATATAGAAGTGTTAAAAAGAGCTATAAAGGCATTGATATCTACCGTTTTAGAGTGGAACCTTTTAGAAGCAAACAATTATGTTGATCAGAATTTAGACAAAGAAAATAAAGGAGAGAGTGGAATAAGCAAAAAGAGCTCATGGCATGCAAGTGCCATTCTAGCCAGTGCACGTATAGATAGCGGTATATGTTTCTATAGTTATAGCCCAGAGTTGAAGAAATTGCTTTATCGCCCTGAAATCTATGGGAAAATTAATTTATTAATTCAATCAAAATTTACATCTTCTTATGCTCTTGCTCTTTATGAAAACTGTGTTAGGTATAAAAACCTAACTCATACTAGCTGGATAAATTTTTCTATATTTCGTAAATTAATGGGGGTTTCAGAAAATAAATACTACAAATTTAAAGACTTTAAAAAAAGAGTTTTAGATAAGGCGATTCAAGAAGTAAACGAATTTTCTGATATTTTTGTTACCATAGAACTAAGACGAATCAAGCAACAAATTGAAGCGGTTAGATTTATAATAGGCAAGAATGGCGCATTTAATAAAACACTTCTTATTCAGAACACGCAGCGAAAAAACGTGGGAAAAAAAGAAAACGACCAACAGAACTTGGAACCATGTGATGAGTTAATACAAAATACTTTAAAAGAAAAATTAAATCTTTCATCTACACAAATAAATTCTTTGTTAGAAAAATACGATAGTGAATATATTTTAGAAAAATTAAAACTTGTTCAAGATTCTGATAGCTATAGAAAGCAGAAGATTAATAACATTGCAGCTTATTTTTTAACGGCATTAAATGAAGATTTTAAGCCGGCAAAAACAGGTTATTCTCCTGTAAAATCCACAATGGAAGATTATGCTAAAGAAAAAATGACTCAGAAAAAAGAAGAAGAAAAAAACAATGAAACTGTTCAAGCATATAATAACCATGTTTTTAGAGTAATCGAGGATGCTAAGTTAAATCTAAAGGAAGAAGAGATCAGCAAGATAGAGAAAGGATTTAAAGAGAAAATTCATTCACTAAATTTTAAATCTATTGTTGAGGCATATAATCAGGATGGATATATCCATAATAGACGTGTTCAAGCCCTATATATTGATTTTATTTTAAAAAATCATCCGAAGATGATAGCAAAAGTAATCAGTTTTGAAGAATTTGCCAAACAGTATAAACCAAGCAACGAACAGGAAAGTATATGAAAAATAAGAAATTTGGCATGGGACAATTAGATGCCATATTAAAAGTCAATCAATCTACTATAAAAGATATTGAAGAAAACGATAGCATTGGCATACAAAATAACGCTAAATTACAGAAGCTTCCTGTTTCTATGTTATCTTCCGGTAGTTATCAACCTAGAATGGATTTTAATGAAGAGGCACTAAGTGAATTAAAATTATCTATTAAAAAACATGGAATTTTGCAACCCCTTATTGTTAGAAAAAAAAATAATCAGTATGAAATAGTAGCCGGCGAGAGAAGATGGCGCGCCGCAAAGCTGATCGGATTAACGGAGGTGCCTGTTGTTGTTTATGATATTACTGATGAAACAACTTTGGTGTTTGGATTAATTGAAAACATTCAACGCCATGATTTAAATGCTATAGAAGAAGCGCGGTCTTTGCAAAGACTGATTAATGAATTTTCAATGACCCACGAAAAAGTTGCAGAGATTGTTGGTAAATCACGAGTTTATATTACCAACTTGATTCGGTTGCTTGCATTACCGAATAGTATTCAAGAAATGATAACAAAGAATCTTCTTGAGATGGGGCATGCTCGCGCGATTTTGACACTACCAGAAAAGGAACAATTACGCGTTGCAAACGAAATAATAAATAAAAAATTGTCAGTAAGAGATGTAGAAAAATTAGTACAAATGATAAAAAGTGATACTGATCTTTCTTTAGCCAATAAAACTCAAAAAGAAGGAAGGGTGGTCGAGCTTGAAAAACAACTTGCAGAAAAATTTTCCGGTAAAGTGAATATTATTTTAGGTAAAAATGGTAAGGGGAGGGTATTAGTTCATTTTGACTCTATTGCTAAAATAGAGTGGCTTTTAGAGTGTTTGGGGAATAACATTTCCTAAATCCATGAGCCAATCTCGTAAAATTATCCACATAGATTTGGATTGCTTTTATGCTGCTATTGAGGTTAGAGATAATCCAGCATTAAAAGGAAAACCAGTAGCTGTAGGTGGGTTATCGAGTCAACGCGGTGTGCTTTGCACGTGTAACTATGAAGCAAGGAAATATGGATTGCATTCAGCGATGCCGACAGTAAAGGCTTTTCAATTATGTTCTAATTTGAAACTTTTGCCGGTAGATATGGAAAAATATCAAGCCGCTTCTCAAGAGATTCAGAAAATTTTTAAAAACTATACGGAGAATATTGAGTTTTTATCTCTAGATGAAGCTTTTTTAGACGTTACAGGCAGCAAAATGTATCGGGGTAGTGCTACTCTAATTGCGCAAGCAATTCGGCAAGAAATTAAAGCTAAACAAGGGTTAACCGCATCGGCTGGGGTTGCTCCTAATAAGTTTTTAGCTAAGGTTGCTAGTGAATGGCGTAAACCGGATGGGTTATTTGTGATTATACCAGAGGAGGTTGATGCTTTTATTAAAGTTTTACCCATAACAAAGATTTTTGGGGTAGGGCAGGTAACTGCTAAAAAAATCTTTAGTTTAGGCATTAATACTTGTGCTGATTTACAAAAGCTTTCTTTGAGCGAGTTAATGAGTGCTTTTGGTAGTTTTGGTGCAAGACTGCATAAATTATGTCGTGGTGTTGACGATCGCGAGGTAGAAACAGATAGAGAAAGAAAATCCATTAGCGTTGAAGAAACTTACTGGTCAGATTTACCTAATCAGGAAGATGGGATTTTACAGTTGCCGCTACTTTTGGAAAGGCTGCAAAGCAGATTGGATGAAAGTGAGGATCTGAAAATTGTCAAAATCTATGTTAAAATTAAGTTTAACGACTTTTCTCATACTACAGCGGAAAGCTTAAGTGCTGGAGAACTGGAAATAAAAGCTTATGAGGTGCTTTTTAAGAAAGGCTATCAGCGACAAAACAAGCCGATACGCCTCATTGGTTTAGGAGTGCGTTTGCAACCGATAAAGGAATCGAAACAACTAACACTAGAAGGTTTTTAAGTGATTTACCTGAATTGTCCCTTTACAGAAAAAGATCAAGCCAAGGCACTGGGTGCACGCTGGGATAAAAACACCAAACAGTGGTACATTGCAGAGGGGACGCCATTAGAGCCTTTTCAAAAATGGTTGCCTAAAGGTATTCCTTTGGTACAAGAAAAAGCAGCTTCGCCAGACGGATTCCCACAATACACAGTACGTCAGTTCATAATTGGGCTAAAGGTAGCTTTTCATGAACTTTATCCTGCTGAAATCTGGCTGATGGGGCAGATTACCAAATTAAAAACCCGAGGGGAGGGGATTGAAATCCAGCTAATGGACTGTGAAAGTAATCTTGATCTTAAAAATGCCTGTGCGATGACCGTAGCAGCTTGGGGTGATAAAAGCAGTTTTATTATTAATAAAATGGAGCAAAGTGGACTACAGTTGCAGGAAGGCTTGCTGATTAATGTAAAAATACGTCCTAAGTTTCATCAACGCTATCATGTTGGTGGGGATGTTCTGGATATCGATCCAGCAGCTACCTTAGGTGAATTTGCATTATTACAGCGCCAAATTCGAGAGAAACTGAAACAAGAAGGAATTTATAATAAAAATAAACTTTTGCCGCAGCCTTTTGATTTTTGCCAAGTAGCGGTAATTCATCCGCCGAATGCCTCTGGCTATCATGATTTTAAAAAGGATGCGGATATTTTGCAGCAGTTAAACCTTTGTCATTTTGAGTACTATCCTAGTAGCTTTGAAGGCATCAATGCCGAAAATGAGCTTTTAGCAGCTCTGGAGGCAGCTTTAGTGCAGCACATTAAAAGTCCTATCGATGCGATAGTTATGATTCGAGGCGGTGGGGCAAGGCAAGGATTACTAAACTTGGTGAAAGAAACCATTGTGCGCAAAATTTGTTTATCCCCAGTGCCAATTATGGTTGGATTGGGGCATGCTGATGATAAGTTATTGTTAGATGAAGTGGCAAATATTAGTTTTGATACCCCATCAAAAACTATAGTGCATATTCGCAATACGATGCAAAAAAATGCTCGGGAAGCCTTAGCGGCATTTCAAGACATTGATAAAATTAGTGCGCAGATAGTGCAGGGTATGGAAAAAACGTTAGCTAATGTTTTTGCTTCTATAGCTTGGCAGGGCAAAACGGCGATGGATAAAAAAGCAAAACAAATAGCTGAGTATAGGCAGCAAATCGATGGGTCTAGCAAATTTATGCTGAATAAGTGGCAGAATAACCTCCTTGTGATGAACCACACGTTACTTAATACCAAAAACATTATCGCAACGTATACCCAAAAAATAGCTATTTTGACTAATCAAATTTTTGCTGCCAAGCAAAGGATAGCATTACAAACCCAGCATAAATTAGAGGTTTTTTATAATGATATCAAGCTGTTATCTCAAAATGTGGTAAAACAATGTGCTACCAAATTAAATTACCTTAATGAATTAATCGAATCTCTTCATCCTGAAGCTGTATTGAAGCGAGGATATGCATTAGCTATGGATAGCACACATAAAGTTATTCGTTCTAAAAAACAAGCGACCGAGCAAAACGCATTTTTATTAAAATTTAAAGATGGCGAATGCTCAGTGAAAATTAATGAGGATAAGTAAATGGCATCGAACCAAACTGAAACATTCAAAGAATCGTATGATCAATTAAACAATATTACCAATGAGCTTAAAAGCAATATGGAGATTGATATTGATGTCCTGCTTTCTAAAGTAAAGACGGCGGTGGGTTGTTACAATAAGTGCAAAACCAGATTAGAAGCAGCTACCAAAGAATTGGACGATATTTTACAGGGAACTACTACTGTATCAGATGCCAAAAAAGGGAAAATTGTGAATTTATCCGATGCAGTAATAAAAAATGATGTAACGCAGGTTTCAAAGTTGCTTGCTCAAGGTATTGATCCTAATTTTGTAGAAGATGATGCTTGTGTAACGCCACTACATCATGCGGCACAAAATGACAGTTTGGAAGCAGCGGTTGTTCTTATTAATGCTGGTGCAAGAACGGATAGCCTTACCCATGATGGATATACACCATTAGATATTGCTAAAATGCATGGATCGAATAAGATGGTCAAATTTTTAACAGAACGACAAAAGGAATGAAATAATTTTTAACACCAAGCAAGTTTGGATAGAGAAATCATTTAAATAGAAGATTTTTCCTTTTATTCCAGCTTATTGCTCTTTATAACTACGATAATTTATTTAAAGGGCTGGGTAGAAAAAGTAAACAAAAAATGTGGTATTATTAGATATTATGGTTTTTAGATGGGGATTTTAGTGTGCCTAGAAATATATTTGAATTAATTGAAAGCAGTGCACAAGAAGATATTGCCTTAGCGGTTATAGAATTGGAAAAGCTAGGGGCTGCTGGATTATTGGTTTTAGAGCATCAAACATGGAGGAATATCTTTCTTTTTGCCGTTAAGTTTGGTCATTGCGAGATAGTAAAAAAAATAGTTGAAATTTTGGATTTGGGAGAGGATCAAAGAGAAATAAAACAAGGAAGTTTATATAAAATAGTAACAGCAGAGACACCAAAGTCTAATAGTCATGCGCTAATATTAGGTGTAGGGTCTGATGATAAAAAAACATTAATTTTCCTAGTTGAGCAACTAAGAGTTTATAATCTTGTTTACAAGCAAGCACATTTAGAGGTTAATTATCGCAACAAGAATGGGCTCTCAGCTTTGTCTTTTGCTATAAAAAAAGGAAATTTGGAAGCTTTTCGATATTTATTATTACACGGAGCCGCTTTTGAAGAGAAGGAAAAGGAATTAATCGTTAGTGAAAAGTTTGTTTATTTTAATACCCCGGCATGTTTTTTGGATATTGTTACTTCAGGTAATCTACACGCTTTGAGATTTATTATTAGACATATAAAAACGCAAAGTGATGTAATACAACAGACATTTATTACTGCAGCAAATGCAAATGGACAAAATGCTTTGATGATAGCTGCAAGCAAAAAGAATGCGGGCATACTTCCTGATCTATTAACGCTAGGTTTTAATTTATCTGCACAGGACAATGATGAGCATAGGGCGCTATTTTATTTAGCTCAGTCGCCTTTTGAGTTAATAAAGTCCCATCGAGGTTCCCCTAGTCGTGAAACAAAAGTTATTTATCAACGTGATCAATCAGCTAGAAAAAAATTAACAGAAGGTATTCAAAATTTACATCATTTACTTCCAGAAGAAGCGAAAGCTTTACAAACTAGTAAGGATTGGTTTTTTGAGGATGTTTTACCAACTGATAGTCAAACGGGTAGGGGAGATATTGCAGATATTTTGGCTCATGATATAGGTGGTCGTTCTCAAGACGGGAAAACATCAAGGAGATTTCATGCTGCATTACCTCGTCCATATAGGTCATTTAGCGGGGAAAGAGAAAGGCAATTGCTTAGACATATTTCAACACAGGTATATTTTCAATTTAAAAAATCAGAAGTAAAGGATTTAGTTGAAGTAGAGGCTATGCATTTGGAGTTTAACGGTAAGGGATATTTGTTTATTGGGGTAAATAAATGGTCCGCAAGCGCCGAACTAACAGAAATAATAAAAGATAATGCAATGCTTAAAAAAACTTTACTTCATTCTTTTCATCCTCACGGTCATGAGGGACGTGAAAGATCAAAGAGGTATGCGTCTAAATTTAAAGAACGAGTATTCAATGAGCAAAAATTAACTTATTTTCAGGATAAAAACACCACAGATTCTCGGCGTGCACAGAATATTGCGAAATTACTTAGAAATGGTGAGGTACGCGAGCTTTTGTTAGGGAATGATTCGGGAGGGAACTTGAATTTTGTTAGAGATTGCTTAAATATGAAGGATGGGAGTGTATTTTTGGTCAAAATTACTACTAAACCAGATTACGAAGAAAGACATATTGAAGAATTTTTTACTGATATTGTTGAATATGCACAAATTATTGCGAGCGAACAAAAATTAGAGGCAGGCGCTGTTTATAGTTGTGTTGGTGGGAAGAAAAGACCATGCATGGGGTGTTTTGGTAGAATGGATGGAGTAATAACAAAACATGGTCAGCATCCAGGTTTATTTTGGAAGCAAACATTGCAGGCACAATTACCAGTACCAGCTCTTCGAACCATTGACACACTTTTAACTCAATCGCCATGTGTTAGTTTACGTAAAAATGGTAAGGAGGATGCGAAGTTTGATAGCGGGTCTGATTCTGAGCCAGAAGAACGAGCACCGCGGCGTCATTAAGATCGATTGGGTTATGATTATAACAATATAAAGAGATTTTTTGTTAAATTTGCTAAAAGGGCACAATGATTACGCAATACCATACTAAATACTTTGCCTACGAGCTGACAAAACGCTGTTCTTCCGATAGTATTCAAAAACTTATGGTTTCTTTAGCTGATGCTCAGGTTGACCTTAATCCTCATCAAGTAGATGCAGCATTATTTGCATTTCGGTCGCCTTTTTCTAAGGGGGTGCTTTTGGCGGATGAAGTAGGGCTAGGAAAAACTATTGAAGCCGGAATTATCCTATCGCAAAAATGTGCTGAAGGGAAAAATAAAATACTTATTATCGTGCCATCTTCTTTACGTAAACAATGGCTACAAGAATTAGCGGATAAATTTTTTCTTTCTTCGGTAATTTTAGAAAGCAGTTCTTTTAATTATGAATTAAAACAAGGGGCGATCAACCCTTTTGAGCGTAATAAAGAAATAGTTATTTGTTCTTACCATTTCGCTCGTAGCAAACATGAGTTTTTAAAACTAATAGATTGGGATTTGGTGGTTATTGATGAAGCGCACCGGTTGCGAAATATTTATCGTTCCGACAATAAAATCGCCAAAGCAATTCATGATGCTATAGCTTCAGCTCCAAAAGTGTTATTAACTGCAACTCCTTTGCAAAATTCTTTACTTGAACTATATGGGTTAATATATTTTATTGATCAACACATTTTTGGGGATATCAAAAGCTTTAAAGAACAATTTGTACGCATTGTGGATGATGCTGTTTATCGAGATTTAAGAAGTCGCATTAAACCAGTTTGCCAGCGTACTTTGCGCCGCCAAGTTCTTGAATATATCCAATATACTAATCGTTTAGCTCTTGTGCAGGAATTTACGCCGGGTGAAGATGAGCAGCGCTTGTATGAAGACGTATCTGAGTATTTGCGTTGTCCAAAATTATATGCTTTACCAACTGGACAGCGGCAACTAATAACCTTGATTTTAAGGAAACTTTTGGCTTCTTCGCCATTTGCTATTGCTAAGACATTAAATTCTCTTGTAGCACGTCTTGAAGGTATTTTGTGTAAAGATAATAAGCTGAAAAGTAGTTTAAAAGAAACAATTGCCGATGACTATGAACAAATATCGGAAATAGAGGATGAATGGGACGGAAATGATGCAATGGAAGAGTTAGCTATCTTCAGTTCTGATCAACTAGTAGTTATACGTCAGGAAATCAGTAATCTTAAGCAATTTGCTGAACTTGCAGAAAGTATTACTCATGATGCAAAAGGAAAAGTTTTGCTACAAGCATTGGAAACTGGGTTTAAAAAAGCTCAAGAATTAGGAGCACAGCGGAAGGCATTAATTTTCACTGAATCGCGCCGAACACAAGAATATTTATATCGTTTGCTTTCGGAAAGCGAATATAAAGATAAAATAGTCTTATTCAATGGTACGAACAGCGATAGACAAGCTAAAAAAATCTACCAAGCTTGGTTAGAAAAGTACCAAGGTACCGACAAAATTTCTGGTTCGTCTTCAGCGGATAAACGTGCCGCGCTTGTTGAGTATTTTACTAATCAAGCCGAGATTATGATTGCAACTGAATCAGCTGCTGAAGGAGTGAATTTACAGTTTTGCTCTTTAGTAGTTAATTATGATCTGCCCTGGAACCCACAGCGAATTGAACAACGTATAGGAAGATGCCATAGGTATGGTCAAAAACATGATGTGGTTGTAGTTAATTTTTTGAATAAAGAAAATGAAGCTGATAAAAGAGTTTATGAGCTTTTAGATGAAAAATTCAAATTATTCAATGGTGTTTTTGGTGCTAGTGATGAAATATTAGGTGCGATTGAATCTGGTGTAGATTTTGAGAAACGTATTGCTGAAATTTACCAGCATTGTCGCAAACCAGAAGAAATTGAAGCAGAATTTAATACTTTACGCGCCGATCTTGAAGATAAAATTAATGAACAAATGAACCAGACCAGGAAGAAGGTTTTTGAAAATCTTGACGAAGAAGTACATGAAAAATTACGCATCAGCAAGGAAGAAGGGAAAAACTATTTAAATAAATATGAAGCTTGGCTATGGGATATTACTAAATATGCACTTGCTGATTATGCGAATTTTTCTCCTGAAGATTATTCCTTTCACTTAAAAAGTAATCCTTTTCCAAATCTTAGGCATTTACCCATTGGACCCTATCGTATGGGACGTGGGGTAGATATAGCAAAAGAACATATTTATCGGCTAGGTCACCCGATTGCCCAGGAAATTATTCAAAAAGCCAAAAGTGAAATATTAACTCCAGCCGAAATTATATTTGATTATTCCAATTGTGGTAAACAAATAACTATCATCAAAGATTTAGTCAATAAATCTGGATTATTGGTGGTTTTTCAGTTAACTGTTGAGGCGTTAGAAATAGAGAATTATATTATTTGTTTAGGATGTCATAATAACGGTAGTTTCTTAACTGATGAACAATGTGCCAGGCTATTTTCAGTTCCAGGGGTAGTGAGCAACGAAACTGTTACTTTTGAGTTGTCAGAAAAATTAAAAGAAGAATTAAATAATAAAGAGCGCGCTGTTTTTTCCAACATCGAAAAACGAAATGCTGATTTTTTTGATACAGAAATGACTAAGCTCGATAAATGGGCGGAAGATTTGAAAAATGCTCTTGAAACAGAAATTAAAGAGTTAGATCGAGAAATTAAACAATTAAAGCGAGATTCCAAGCTAATTCTGAAACTAGAAGAAAAAGTTAAAGCACAACGTCATATCAAAGATTTAGAGAAGAAACGCCACGAAAAACGTAACCATCTTTTCCAAGCGCAAGATGATATTGAGGCACGTAAAGAATCATTAATCGATAATATTGAACAAAGATTAAAACAAAGCAGTAAAATTGAGGAAATTTTTAGGGTTAAATGGCGTGTTATTTAATACAATCTGAATAATAAAGTAGGTAAATTATAGTGTCAAAAAAACAAAAACTCGAGTTAACTTGGATTGGCAAAGACCAAGAAATATATCTTGAGCCACGGATTTTGCTTGAAGACCACGAGAGGTCTTATGGCGATCAGAAAACAGATAATATGTTAATTCATGGCGACAATTTACTTGCGCTTAAAGCATTAGAGCAGGATTTTTCCGGTAAGATTAAATGTATTTATATCGATCCTCCATACAATACCGGCAATGCTTTTGAGCATTATGATGATGGAATTGAGCATTCACTGTGGCTTTCGCTAATGAAACCGAGACTAGAGCTATTTAGAAAATTGCTGGCAAATGATGGAAGTATTTGGATTTCTATTGATGATGATGAGTGTCATTATTTGAAAGTGTTATGCGATGAGGTTTTTGGGAGGGGAAATTTTGTTTCAAGTGTTATTTGGATGAAAAAATCTTCTCCACAAAATGATGCTAAGTGGATTAGTGATACGCACGATCATATTTTAGTATATGCAAAAAATAAAGAAACCTGGAGACCAAATAAACTTCCACGTACACAAGAACAAAACAGCATATACAAACATAGTGATATGTTTGATGGAATTAACAATGATGGAAGTTATTATGGACGTGGTCCATGGTTTCCCGGTGATATGACAGTAAAAACTATTAGTGATAACGCTTTATACGAGATAACAACTCCTTCCGGGAGAATGGTAAAACCGGCTGATGGAAGATGTTGGGTATATACAAAAACAAAGTTCGAGCAGCTAATAGCTGATCATAGAATTACTTTCGGCAAAGATGGCAATAATAAGCCTTGCATTAAAAGGTTTATCACAGAAATTGAAGATAGAGGCATTGTTCCAAAATCAGTGTGGCTTTATCAGGAAGTTGGTGAGAATAGGAATGCTAGGCAGGAGGTCAAAGCTTTTAATATTGAAAATCCCTTTGCTACACCAAAGCCAGAGCGTCTAATTGAACGAATATTAACTCTTGCCACCAGCCTTAATGATCTTGTTTTAGACTCTTTTCTTGGTTCAGGTACAACTTCTGCTGTTGCTAATAAAATGGGTAGACGTTGGATTGGAATTGAGTTAGGTGAACATTGTTATACGCATTGTCTACCACGTTTGCAAAAAGTTTGTGAGGGAACTGATCAAGGAGGAATTTCTAAAGCAGTAAATTGGCAAGGTGGTGGTGGATTTAAATTTTATGAACTTGCTCCAAGTTTATTAAAAAAAGATAAATATGATAATCTGATCATCGATGAAAGGTATAATGCTGATATGCTGGCAGCGGCAGTGGCAAAACATGAAGGGTTTAAGTATTGTCCACATGTAGAAATTTATTGGAAACAAGGGAAAGCCACTGAAAATGCTTTTATTTTTACCACATCACAAATGGTTACTGTTGCAATGCTTGACCGCATTTACGAAGAAATGCATGAGGGAGAAAGTTTATTAATTTGCGCAAAGTCTTATCAAAGTGAATGTACTAATACGTATCCAAATATTACTATTAAAAAAATCCCAAATATTCTTTTGGGACGCTGTGAGTTTGATAAGAATGACTATAGTTTAAATATTATTAACATGCCTATAGAAGAGGAAGATAGCGAATAAATAGTTTAAGATAATTTTATGAAAAAGAAAAACAATGCAATAGCAAGAATAGGAAACAATATTATTCCAACGACTCTTGTTTCAGATATTCGAAAAATGATTGAGGAAGCACGTTTGGCTGTTGCAGTTACAGCTAATGTAGGGCTCACAATGCTTTATTGGCAGGTTGGTAAAAGAATCAATACTGAAATTCTTAAGGGGAAAAGGGCAGGGTACGGAGAAGAAATTATCCCAACATTGGCAAGACAACTGGTATTTGAATATGGGAGAGGCTTTGAAGCCAAAAACCTATGGCGTATGATGCAATTTGCTGAATGTTTTTCGGATAAAAAAATTGTCGTGACACTGTCACGACAATTATGTTGGAGTCATTTCTTACAAATTATTGCAATAGATGATCAGCTTAAACGCGATTTTTATGCAGAAATGTGTCGAATTGAACACTGGAGTGTGCGGGCATTGCGAAAAAAAATAGCTGGTATGATGTTTGAGCGGACAGCAATAGCTAAAAAACCAGATGATGTTATTAAAACCGAATTAGCTGCTCTGAGAGCAGAAGATAAGCTTACTCCAGATTTAGTTTTTCGTGATCCTTATTTCTTAGATTTTTTAGGTTTAAAAGGGGCGTTTCAGGAAAAAGATTTAGAAAATGCTATATTGCGAGAAATAGAAGCTTTTATTATGGAGCTTGGAGTTGGATTTACTTTTGTGGAAAGACAAAAACGGATGGTTGTTGATGGAGAAGATTTTTATCTAGATTTGCTTTTTTACCACCGGGATTTATGCAGGCTCGTTGCGATCGAATTAAAACTTGAACGATTTAAACCAGATTTTAAAGGGCAAATGGAATTTTATTTAAAATGGCTTGATAAATATGAACGCAAACCGGGAGAAGAACATCCTATAGGACTTATTTTGTGTGCTGGTAAATCCAATGAAAGAATAGAGCTTTTAGAATTAGGAAAAAGTGGAATTCGAGTGGCTGAATATATTACAGAACTTTTACCAAAAGAAGCCTTAGAAAAGAAATTTCACGAATCCATTACTCGTGCGCGGCTATTATTTGATAATAAGGAAGACTTGAATGGATAAAAACGCCCAAATGATCTCGAATTGCTTGAGTTTACGAACGCCGCAAAAACAAGCATTGGAGATATTAAATAATTTATTAGACAAACTAATATTACACAAAAATATTAATTTGGTCGCCGAATTAGATAAAGTCAAATCAATCTGTCCTACTTGTACGGATTTTGAACGTAATTTTGTTTCCATTTGCTTTGCGTTAGCAACTGGCGTTGGGAAAACCCGATTAATGGGAGCATTTATTGCATATTTATATTTAGAAAAAGGGATAAAGAATTTTTTTGTATTAGCACCAAACCTTACAGTTTACAAAAAGCTCATTGCTGATTTTTCCGATCCAACACATCCCAAATATGTTTTCCAGGGAATTGGGGAATTATCTCAATATCCACCGCGTATTATAACAGGAGATAATTATACCCAAGCTGCGCAAAGATCTATGTTAAATTCAGAAATCAATCTGAATATTTTTAAT
This sequence comes from Gammaproteobacteria bacterium GWE2_37_16, assembly GCA_001801285.1. Taxonomy (GTDB): domain Bacteria; phylum Pseudomonadota; class Gammaproteobacteria; order UBA9339; family UBA9339; genus GWE2-37-16. The sequence continues at coordinate 13,799 of MGXG01000102.1, read as the reverse complement.
ATTTCAAAAATAAACGCCGAAACTAGGCAGGGCACTGAACCAAAAATTAAACGTCTATCGGAATATCTTGGAGATTCTTATTTTAATTATTTAGCAAATTTAGACGATTTGGTATTGTTAATGGATGAGTCACATCATTATCGCGCCGATCGTGGTATGCAAGTTATCAATGAATTAAACCCAGTTTTAGGATTAGAGCTTACTGCTACACCACAAGTTGAGAAAGCTGGATCAGCTATTAAATTTAAAAATGTTGTTTACGAATACTCTTTGGCAAGAGCGATAGAGGATGGTTTTGTTAAAGAACCAGCGGTTGCAACTCGTAAAGATTTTAACCCAGCTTCTTTAATGCCTGAAGATATCGATTTAATTAAAATACAAGATGGCATTTGTATTCATGAAGATACTAAAGTGGCTTTGGAAATTTATGCTAGAAATAATAAAGTCGATGCGGTGAAACCTTTTGTGCTTATCGTAGCAAAAGACACAGAACATGCTGGAACATTGAAGAGGCTGATTCAATCAAAAAGCTTTTTTGAAGGAAGATACGCCAATAAAGTTATGGAGCTTCATTCCAATCAAAAAGGTATGGAAAAAGAAGAAAATATTCAGCAATTGTTATCATTAGAAGATTCAAACAACCCTATTGAAATTGTCATTCACGTCAATATGTTAAAAGAAGGTTGGGATGTTAATAATTTGTATACAATTATCCCTTTGCGCACCGCCGCATCGCAAACATTACGTGAACAAACTATTGGTCGCGGTTTACGGTTGCCTTACGGTAAAAGAACTGGTGATAAAAGGGTTGATACATTGACAATCATTGCTCATGATAGATTTCAGGAAATTATTGATGCGGCTAATAGACCAGATTCAATTATTAAACAAAAGAACATTATTACTATTGATATTGAAGAAATACAGCATACAAAAGAAGTCATAGTGTCGCTTCCAAGAACAGAATCACTTTTATTGGAACGCAAAAAGGAGATTGCATTAATTAGTAATGATGAACAAAGGCAACAAGGGGAGTGGCAGTTGCAGACTGAACAAGAAATTATTAACATTCTTCCTCAACTTAATACTAAGTTTAATAGTCTTCAAGATTTATCTAGCGGTGCAGCACAAACAGCATGTATCGATTTGTACCAAGCACAGTTAAGAAATCAGCCACAACAAGAGTTATTTACAGATATTAGAGTTGAGGAAGCTAGGGCTATGTATCAAAGGGTTGTACAGGATTTTCTAAATAACATTATTGAGATTCCCAGAGTAGTTGTTCAGCAAACAAATGATGTGTCTAGCGGATTTTATGATTTTGATCTCGATGCAAGTAAATTGCACTATCAGCCAGTTTCTCAGGAAATTTTAATTCAGTACTTACGTGAGCAAGAAGATGGGATTAGACATCTTATTGGTAAAGGACGTATTGTTATAGACAAATTAGATAAAATTATTGTAAATGAGTTGATTAACATACCAGAGGTTGATTATGACACCCAAGCTATTTTATTATTTAAATTGGCAATACAAGCTATTGAGCATTTTCGTTCTTATTTAAAATATGAACAGGAGGTAGACAATGTTGTGCAGTATAATAAGCATGAAATAGCGCGATTTATTTTTTCTCAAATGCAAGAACACTTTTATTGTAAACAGCCTCAATATGAAAACGTAAAAGTATTGCCTTTTGTGAGTATAGAGCCGCATAATTATACAAAATATGCTTTTGATACCATCTATCCTTATACAGAAACCATAGAGCCAACTTCTTCTATTCCTAGTAAGATATTTATTGGTTTTAAAAAAGCCTGCCATGACAAATATAAATTTGATTCTAAAACAGAAAAGGATTTTGCGATTATCTTGGAAAATGACCAAGAAGTTTTAAAGTGGATGCGTCCAGCTGAAAAACAATTTGAAATATGGTGGTCAGTAAACAATTCCAAACGCTATTGTCCAGACTTTGTTGTAGAGACAGCTAATACTATTTATATGGTTGAAACTAAAATGCTTAAAGAAACGGATTCAGAAGAAGTCAAAGCAAAAGCTAAAGCCGCGTTACATTATTGTAATTTGGTAAATAAATTTGCTTTAGAAGTTGGTAAAAAACCGTGGAAATATCTGCTTATTCCCCATGATGAGGTGAAGTTTAATATTAGTTTTACTTATTTTGCTAAACACTTTAATTATTATCTATGAGTGATTTAAAAATCATAAATATGAGCAACAAAATAAAAAAAGTAGATGATTTTTTGCAAAAAAGGATAAAAGTTGCTGAGGCAGCTTTTCCAGGATTGGCTGGCTAATGTTCTAGTTATCTAGAATTGGTAGAATTTGTTGCAATAACTTTGGTGCCTGCTGGAAATATGAAATTATCGGTAAGTGGAATAAGATTTTATAGATTTTTAATTATTTTCCTTAGTCTAAATAAGGAAGTAGCATATTTGGTAGAACCATATTTTAAATATTTACTAAAGAAATAACATGAACATAGATTTTGGAAAATTAAATAGTGCTGGAACTGTAGATACTGTTTTGTCACCAAGAGAAATATTTGCGGCGTTACCTAGTAAGGAAGCAGGAAAATTCGAATATCCAAGGGATGTTCAGACTCAAGTTTGGAACCACTGGTTCGAACGGCGGAATGAAAATGATCTGGTTATTAAAATGAACACAGGTAGTGGGAAAACCGTTGTTGGGTTACTGATTTTAAAAAGTTGTCTAAATGAACAAAAGGGACCAGCTGTTTATGTTGCACCTGACAACTATTTAGTTAAACAAGTTTTATTAGAGGCACATAACCTTGGAATAGAAACGACCGAAGAGGTTGATTCACCACGCTTCCTATCAAGAAAAGCTATTCTTATAATTAATATTCATAAGCTTGTTAATGGATTATCTAAATTTGGTGTAGGTGACGAGGGGGTTAAGACAAAAATAGGTAGTTTATTGATCGACGATGCTCATGCGTGTTTGGATACTATAGAAGATCAATTCATGATAACTATCAGCCATGAAAGTGAAGTTTATAAAGAACTTTACGATATTTTTTCTGAATCACTTTATAAACAATGTGAATCCAAAGCTTGTGAAATCGCATTGGGTGAACCATCAACGTATATGCAAGTGCCATTTTGGGTGTGGCAAGATAAAGTAGAGGAAATTAGTGTAATTTTAACAAAACATAAGCATACCGATAAAATAAAATTCGTATGGTCTCTACTCAAAGAATCGTTAAAATTATGTAGATGTGTTGTTAGTGCAAAAAAAATTGAAATATCCCCACATTGTATTCCAATTCACATAATGCCAAGCATCACCAAGGCTTACCGGAAAATATTTATGACCGCTAATTTTGCTGATGATGGAATATTGTCTACCCATTTTGGTATCACAGAAGAATCTATTAGCAAAGCGGTTACTCCAGATTCGGCAGGAGATGTTGGTGATCGAATGATACTGCTACCACAAGCTATCAATCCAAATATATCAGATAATGACATTAAGCAATTTTGCAAGAAAGTTTCGCTAGATAGTAATGTGGTTGTTATTGTTCCTTCAGATTATCGTGCTCAGTTTTGGAAAGATCAGGCTGATTTAGTTCTTACAAAAGATAACATTTATGCCGGGATTGCGCAGTTAAAATCTAGAAAGGTTGGGCTAGTAATATTAGTCAATCGATATGATGGTATTGATTTACCAAAAGATGCTTGTCGTTTTCTAATAATTGATAGCTTGCCAGATGTAAGGCGTCAAATTGATAAAGTTAACCAAAGTATTCTTATGGACGGTGATCGCTTAGCCTCGCAAAGAATTCAACGCATTGAACAAGGCATGGGCAGAGGAATAAGATCTAATGATGATTATTGTGTTGTTTTTCTAATGGGAAAAAGCCTTACAAGTCATTTATACGCTGAAGGAGGAATCGAAAAATTTTCACCAGCAACTAGAGCTCAATTAGCTCTTTCAGAACAACTATCTGAACAGTTTAGAGGGAAAGGTCTTGAAGAAATAGGTGAAGGAATGTCATATTGTTTAAAAAGAAATCAAGATTGGGTTACACACAGTAAGGGGGCAGTCGCATCACTTATCTATAGTAAGGAATCTTATTTTGATCGAGGGGCTGTGGCAATACGCAACGCCTATGATTTTGCATGCCATAATGACTACGAAGGTGCAGAAAAAGAATTACTTAAGCTGGTCAACGTTACTACCGATAAATCTTTAAAGGGATATTTTATGCAATGTTTAGCAGAATACATTAATTTTAATAATGTTAGTGAAGCACAAAAAACTTTAAAATCTGCTGTATCGCAAAATTATAGAGTTATTAAACCAGTTGCTGGTATAGCTTACCATAAGCTTGATTATTCAATAAGTACGGAGCAAGCAAGGGCATGTAGTGCGTATTTAAAAAATCTACATGGTGATCCAAATAAAATTTTAATAGAGATAAATGGGCTTTTAGAGCGTTTAATATTTAGTGAACCAGAAACATTTAATGTTTTTGAAGAAAGCATAAAAAAATTGGCACTATACTTAGGTTTTGAGAGTCAAAGACCAGAGAGCGTCTCCAATAAAGGACCAGATGTTTTATGGGCAATTGGGGGACTTAACTACCTTGTGATTGAATGCAAGAATGGTTCGATAACAGATACAATTAACAAAAAAGATTGTAATCAACTCAATGGTTCTTTCGAATGGTTTAAAAATGAATATGATAATACCTGCAAATGCACACCAATTATGATCCATCGTTCATCTGTTTTTGAACATGCAGCTTCTCCGAATGAGCAAACAAGAATCATCGATGTTGATAATCTTGAGAAGTTGAAAAAGAATGTTCTGTCGTTTATTAAGTCCATATGCTTTAAAAATGTAATTCATGATGTAGGCAAAATACGAGAATCACTTATGCAGCATAAACTTTGCCAGGCAGATTTGTTGCAACACTTTACAAGTAAATATTCAGTTAAATAGCAACTATGTTTAATATTAAAAAGTTTATGTTTTTTGTAATTGAGGTGGCAGATCATTTCTGCCAAAACCAGCTGATTCAAACAAATATTCAATTTTAGAATCATAAATTTTGTCTACTATATTATAAATTTGTAGACGCCATAAAACATCTCCAAAAAACTGTCTATTAAATCGTTTCTGGCAGTATTAATAGACGAATTGTCTATTAATCGATTTAGGAGACACTTTTTTATTTTGTTAACTTTTATTTAAGATTTGTGTGTTAATATTGGTTTCTCAATTATATGATAAACTGGTTTTTATTTTTAGGAGATTTCTGTGTTAAATGAACGCCAACAACAACTTCTTGAACAATGTACTAAAAATTTATTTGAAGCAATTATTGATGAAAGCGTTCCGCCCGCTACATCGATTTTGGCTTTAACAGCAATAGCTAAGCCAATATTAGATTCTATAGAGGAAGCAGCATTTAAGATAAATTATGACTTGCAACTAGCGGTACATATATTGAGAGAATTTTATGCGGATGTTAGTGATCGAGAGCGACAAGGTTTTCTAGATGACAATAATGCAGAACAAATATCAAATCCTGCATTAGCTTCTACTAAAAAAGATTTGCAGCAAGCTTTACAGACAATAGCAATTAGATTTGTAATAAAGGTATTTGTAGCAAATCATACGCGAACAATTGGAACAATAAACGAGCGAATTTTACGCATTCTTCCAAATAATGCTACCGCGCTTGCTAATCGTGGTAAAGAGCTTTATGAGTTGGATTTAATAGAACACAATGCAGAAGCTCTGCCCTGTTTTAGCCGCTCATTGGTAATTAATCCAAATAATCCCGATATACTTAATCTGCAGGGTCATGCTTTTCACAGAGCTAATCGTAGCGAAGAAGCGTTGGAAAGTTATGAAAAATCTTTGAAGATTCGACCAAATAATCCCGAGACCCTTACTGAGTGTGCTCTTGCACTATTTCGTTTGAAGCGTGATTCAGAAGCACTAGACAAACTTGACCAAGTTTTAAAAGTTAATCCAGGTTATGAGAGAGCTAATCGTATACGTTGTAAGTGGCTTCATGATTTAGAACGAAAGCAAAGCCAAGTTCGTTCGCAGACATTTTTTGGCAGCGTTACTCATAGCATTACAACAAGTAGCTCTAGTATTGCAACATCGTCTTCGGATGCCTCCTTACAAGTCCACGAACATTTATCTCTAGCCAAATAGTAAATTGTTAATAAATAAATTTAGGTAAATATTATGTCAATGTCTAAACCAATTGAACCAAGAAATATTGTTACAGCACAATCTCAGAGTGAGCATCATTTTTCGATACAAAATTTTCCAGAAAAGGTTTTGTTCAACGTACTACTAAAAACAGTTCAACTCGGATACCTTAAATTATCTGATATACAGAACCTAAGTTTTGTGTTCCCTAATATTTTTGGCGCAAAAAAAATAGATTTTTCTCAGCAAGCTGATGCTGCTTCTACTAATATTTCAATTACAAAATTTATTAATAAGTATGGTTTGGTTTTAGCTCGATTAAACTATTTGGTAAATTATCTGCGTAATGCTCCAAATACGCCTTATGATCCAGACCATAAGAAAAATAGTAAGGATTCGATAATTAAAATGAAACTTGCAATTCAAGCAAATTATCTCATGGTATTTTATTTAGCACTTCGTCAAATAGATACAACACGTTATCCGACATGGTATTCAGATCCACATCCAAAAACCGAATCAGAAACTATATCAGAGTTACTTTTCTTACCTGGGTTAAGTATTAATTTCGAAAGCCTACGTCCATACGTTTCTATTGGTGGTGGAGCTAGAATAATGTTGGAAATCTTATTTAACGAGAATGTTATGCTATGGGAAAAGCTAAGATGGCTGAACTTAGGTGCGCAAGCCCATAATTTTTGTGCTTTCCAAATATATCCCGATTATCCTAATTTTGATTTTAATTTTCTAGCTACCCTACTTACTAATCAGCGTTCTAGACTAGAAAGTTTAGTTATAACTATTCCAAGCATGGCTGATATTGCAGATCCTGAAATGTCTAGATTTTCATCAGAGATAATTTGTAGAAGATCATTATATCAATTCAAAACATTAGCTGCAGCATTAAGAAACAATACCTTTCTCAATTATTTACATATTAGAATGTCTTTTAAGTCAAGAGAGCATCATGTTGATTATTTTAATGAGCTATCTATGGAACTTAGTTCATTTATTAAAAGTAATAATAACATAACTACATTTGTGCTATCCTGTAATTCTTCTTTTCCAGAAGATAACAAGATACTAACCACTTGCATTGATACCGCCCTAAAAGAAAATAATAATATTCAGTCTTATGATATACAAAGGGCAGGTGACAATAAATTCAAAATAACCTCAATTCTTAAACCCCAAAACTGTCGCATTCTGCGAGCGCTAGTATCTACCCAATCTTCCGTATCTGAAGCAGTATCACTTTCATCTTCTGGATGCAGTATGTTTAATTCCAGAGGTGCGCAAGAACATAATCTACCTCCGCATCGTAGCGCAACAGCACAGCAAGAAATTGATAATCTTTTCGCGTCAGCTGATGGGAAGCTCTTTCCGTTAGCGCATTTAGTCGAGATCCACCCGGAGTATAAGGAAGATTTTTATCAACGAGTTATTACTAAAGATAATTTCTCAAAATTTATTAGGGATAATATTTTTGCTTTAAAAAAACTAATTAAAACTTTCCCAGCACATGAAGCGGAAATAAATTCTTTATTTAGTCAGCCAATACCATCAACGTTGCCGATCGATTCCGCATCTAGGCAAATAAACCCAAGTAACACGTTTTAAAAAACTTAATTTGGAAGATGAAAAATGTTTTCTGTATCGATAAATATTATAAAAAAAGAAATGTCGTTAAAAGCTATTGGAGAAGCAATTCGCTTAAATCAACCACTTAACGAATTCATGATAGCGGCATTTAGGGAAGGGTACATAGATATTGTACAATATTTAATAGAAGTAGGTGTTCCTTTCGCTCCACAAGGAGCCGAGAAAATGGCGTTAAGATTACCTACTGCAAACTTATTAGTATCAGCTGCTCATAATGGATATGGTCGTGTTGCACAAACTTTATGTCCAATACTTATTCAAATGATAACTGAGACAAAGAGCGATATATTAACACCAGAATGTGAGTTACATTATCAATTAAGAGGGTTACTTAGGGAAGCATTTTGTGAGGCTATTTATAATCAGTATTTTGATATTGCTAAAATTATCTTCGATTGTACAAGATTAACGGACATTGATACGGGATTTCGAGAATTGTTTGAGCGTACTAAAGATATAAAGGCAATAGAGTTTTTTGTATCAAATACAAAGAACCATAAATATTGGGATATTAAGTCCGAAAACTTTGATTATATGGTAGGATGTGCAATCAGGAACAATCGGGCAGATGTTTTAAAGCTGTTGTTAAGTACTGAGAAACCTATTAGTGATGGTATAGGTAGACCAATATATCAGAATGATGGGGAAAGTGATCAATGCGGGAATGTAATTTATAGTAAGTTGGGTGAAGCATTTGCTAAAGCAGCAGAAAACGGATTTGTAGATGTTGTACAAGTTATATTGGATTCAGGTAGACCTGTTGGCACAAATAGTGCTTGTAAGAGTTGTTTAACAGATGCTCTTCGGAAAGCAGCTAAAAGTGGACATAGAAGGATTGTGGAAATCATAAAATCACATGAACCAGTTTCAATATTTACTTCCGAAAATCACTGCTCTTTATTTGGATCATCAGCCGCGAGTAGTCGATCTTTATTAGATTTTCCAAGTACAGCAAGCGTTACTACAAGAGAAATTCCTAAAGAAGAGATAGTGGCTGGGTTTATCGCAGAAAAGTTAGGAGTAAAGTGTACAGTAAGTAATATCCCATCCATGTTTGCTTCGATTAAATTTCCACTAACAACATCAGCGGTTCAACTAAGTACTTATGCAAGACAGTTAGAATCAATAATCGGTACGGTATATGAGGCGCAGTCATCGGATGCTTTTTCTATACAGCTAGGGTTGGCTCCTAAAATTAGAGTTGAAGGTGGTTTTAGTGACTTAGATGCTATAATCAAAAAGCTGCAAGATATGCCGAATCCAGTAAGCTCTATATGTCCTAAAAATTAGTTCGACCAGAATTAATCTGGTCGAACTAATTATCCTTAGCTATTGGATATAGTAACTGATGGTTTTGGAAGTATTAATACGTAAAAACTAATTTATTAAACTATTGGAGATAATTATGTTAAATGAGACACAAAAACAAAATCTAGAGAAAACAGTGAAAGCTGAACAAATAGTTGAATTTTTACTAGGTTTCCCTGAAACTGATCGAATCAATGTGCTCGAAAGAATTTTTGACGAGAAAATCTATTTAAAGGAGATTATCCCAATCTCAACTTTAATAATTATTTTAAATGCTCTACCTGCTAATGAGCGAATACGCTGCGCCTTCATGCTAATATTAAATATGGATAATATTATTGAAAATATTGATCAATTAGCTGCTATTTTAAATTGTTTACCCGAAGTTCATCGGGTAGAGTTTATTGAAAACACACTCACAGCTAATACTATATCCCGTTTTATTACAACAGCTAACTCAGTAATACCAGCCGTGGTTTTCAATACTTTACTAGAAAGCCGCTGCCCCGACTACCTTGTAATTGAAGGTGATAGACGTTATAACGCACATAACTATGAAGAAGCACGTAGATATTATAAAAGTTCATTGGCAATCCGACCTAATTATGCAGATACCCTTAACAAGGTTGATAATACATATCTTGCCTTAAATCATTATAGAGAAGCACAGGAAATTAAAATTAATAACCCTAACCCTAACCCTAACCCTAATATAATTGATGCTGCATCTAGAGCTTTAAATCATAAAGGATCAGTGTCGGAGGCGCTTCCAATTACCAGCCCACCAGCTACCTCTGTTACACAGCCGATAATTACGCAGGGGATGTTTCACCAGCCCCAACACGCTTTGAGTAGTTTTGGTCAAACTAACCAAATTGCAGTTGAGAAAAATACAAAACCAGATATTTCTTTAAAAAAAATATGTTGTGTTATATTATAATGAAAAATTATGATTCAGAGAAAATAATACAACTAACATAAACTATTTATTAGAAGGGGTTTTTAATATGCCAAACTTTTTAAATGCAAAACAATTAGCAATTACCGATTTTTTCTCAGCTATTAAATCTGTTGCTTTAGGAATGGATGCTTGTTTAAAGGCAAATGGACAAAAAGATGTTAAATTTCATCAAGTTTATTCATCTGTAATTTTAGCAATTAGACCTTTACTAGAATCCCATCCTCACGAAGTATACGAATTGTTTCATTTAAATGAGGATCCTGAAATAACAGGAAAAATGCTTGGTTTTTTGAGGCAGCAAGAAGGGTTAATTAATGCTGCCGGGTTAGATGATGTTCGTTTAAATGCCGCGGTTTCTGGTGGTCCCGTTTTTCCATTAATTGATCAACTTGTTCCTGTAACTTTTATTGATGAAAGTGTTAGCCAATTTAGAGGCGAGTTAAAAATAAGTGCTTCTTTTGATGCAAAAAAAGCTATTGCTGATATTAAACCAGGAGAAGCTGTAAATATTAGATTATCTTTAAACCCTGATGATGCCAGAAGAATTACTGAAAATTCTCATGTCGAACAACTTGGTTTTAAGCAAGGAAGACTGACTAGTACTGAAGATACAACGGAAAGACATGTTAGTATTGCTTTACGAACTCCTTTTAGACCAGAAGTATTAAATTTTATAGAAGCGAAAAATAGGCAATTGCGAGAGAGGGCTTTCGAAACAGCAGGAAAACAAAAAATAGTTGTGCCGCCCGATATTCGTACTCAAGTTTCTATATTAACCTTAATATCTCAATCCAGTATCCAGGCAATCGAGGAGTTGCGCAAAGAAGTCGCAGGACTAGCTCCAGGAGGCAATAAGTTGCCACCCTTACATATAACTCAAGGTAATATGCCTGTAGAACCTGCTTCACCGGAAACTTTGTTGCGGTTGCGCAATTTAACTGAAATCCATGAGAATTATTTGCATCAATTTCATTTAGATTTAGATGCAGCGATTCCTCATTTTTCTGCTTTGCACCCTTAAAAATTAATAGTTTTTCATACTAAATTGTCATCAACCTGTTTGTGTGTAAATATGCATAAACAGGTTGTTGCTTTTTAACGGATATCAACTTGAACAAAAGCGTATGTGGGATTAAAGACAAATTTTCGGAGAATAAAAATGTTTTCTCCAAGCATTACTCTTTGTAATGTTGCGCTAAAAATAAAATTTCAAAACCATATATAATCTTTGTGTTATAAGTTTTGAGTTATTTTAAAAACCCACCTTCTTAAGATTGCATTAATTCTTCTTTATCAATTATGTATTATACTTTGCTGCGTTTATATTTAAATTTAAATACTTAAATTAGAGGATAAAAAATGTTTTCTGTACCGATAAATATTATAAAAAAAGAAACTTTGTTAAAAGCTATTGGAGAAGCAATTAAATTATATCAACCTCTTAATGAGTTCATGATAAGAGCAGTCGAGGAAGGATACTTGGATATTGTACAAAATTTAATAGAAAGAGGTGTTCCTTTTGTTCCCCAAGGAGCCGAGAAAATGCGATTAAGATTACCTACCGCAAACTTACTGGTAGCTGCTGCCAAAAATGGCTATAGAAGTATTGTACAGGCTTTATGTCCTATATGTGCCGCAATGATACTCGAGCTAAAAGATGGTGGATTTACACCAGAAAGTACGTTGCGCTTTGAATTAGTGGGTTTATTTGGAAAGGCATTTCGTGAGGCTCTTGCTACTCATCATTTTGATATTGCTAAAATTATGTTGGATTATGCAAAAGAAAGGGAAATTGACATAGGGTTTGAGAGCTTAATTGAATCTAGATGTGAATATACCGAAGAGATGGAAACTAGAGATATAAAGGTTGTAGAGTTTGTAATATCTAATACACCGCAAGATAAGTATTGGAATCGTAAGTCTGAATATTTTGACAACGCGGTAAGGAATGCCAGCATTGCTAATCGTGCTGATATTTTAAAGATTTTATTAGATACTCACAAACCTATTAGCGATGGACATAAGGCTATATATGCATTTTGGGCATTATATGATGATCAGCCAACAGGAGGTGCAACTTTTAGTATTTTAGGCGATGCATTTGCTATTGCTGCAAGTAAAGGATATGCAGACGTTGTAAGAGTAATCCTGGAATCAGGCAGACCTCTTGGCGTAAACTATGATTTAGAGGATAGTTTAATTGCTGCACGACGCAATGCTGCTAAAAAATTTCATACAAACGTCTTGGCTGTTATTAATTCATTTAGACCAGATTCATTTGCACCAGCCCTCCCAAAAAATAGTAATTGTGTATCTGGATCATCATCGGTTGTGAGTAGGCGTTTCAGTATAGACGGGTTTTTCATGGACGCTCAAAAAATCGGTACTAAAAAATGTGCTAGCAATTCGAGTGATAGATCTGTATTACCAATAATTCCCGAAAACTTGGCACGACCAGTACCATCACATTGTTCAGTCCAAACTTTAAATCAGCTTCTCACAGCAAAGTTAGAAGTGAAGTGTGAATTTGATAATGTTCCTGGTTGCTGTGCTGCTATAACATTCTCCTTTGGAACAACAGAAGCTGATCTTAATAAATATGCTAGAGAACTAAAGCAAATAACCGGTATAGAATTTGCCGTGTCACCATCATCTGCTAGATGTAGGAATGAGGGAAGGGCTCCTACATTAGAAATATATGGAAAAATAGACTACTTGACAATTATGTTTGAAAAACTCGGTAAGGCAAAATCTACACCAATTGTATCTACTAACAGCAATTTGGGTGATACACCTGTATTACCAATAATCCCTGAAAATATAGAACGTCAAGTAACTGTACTTACTACAAGTTCATCAGCTACACCAAGTAGTATTTCAGTAGATTGCTTAACCAGTATACTAAGAAATATCAGCGTGACAAAACCGGATCCAATTCCATCTGCTAGCGGTAATCCAGCTAATTTATCTATTCCTGCATTATGTTCTACAAGCATGGCATCCTCAACGAGATTGTCAATAATCCCAAGTAGTATTTCGGAAAATTTGACTGTTATTCCAAACAGCATTTTTACCGCAGCTCGAATGGAGAACAAGGATGGAATATCTGAAAAAGAGGTGAGTGCTGGATTAGCAGGAATACGCTTATAGAAAAATAGTACATTTATTTATTGAATCCATCTGGGAGATCATCCCATAACCGTGATTAATTTTATAATCACGGTTAATAAAATTATATAAAAATCAGGAAGTTATACCAGCTTTACCTAAATTAACTCCCAAAACGCATGCGTCCTTGTTGTATTGGTTCTTCATGATTTCCTTCAGCTTGACGCTCATGTCTCCTTTGTGCGTGATTTTCTAAATCTTGTGTAGCCTGTCTGCTGAAAAAACAAGATCCAGTTGTGATATTTTCTCCTGCTACTATTTGCGCTTTACTAACTGCTGTTTTGCGGTTAAGTATCATTTCCAGAGCATCTAATAGACTTCTAGACTCTTGTTGAACACAACATAAGTTTTGTGATGCTAATTCGCCTATTTGATTTTGGTGCTGTCCACTATGCAAAAGATCTATCAAGCTAGCTTCATTGAATGGTTGCATACGTAGTAGATGATGAAAAAAATCATGACTAGTCATAATGTGAGCAATACT